>DASUNJ010000691.1:0-13241 GCA_036277235.1 Thermoanaerobaculia bacterium
GGGTTCCGAAGACCACCCTCGACCAAACTCCCAGGCGGGCTCAGAGGCACCAGTGCGCTCCGGTCTCACGCCGGCACCTATCCACGACTATTTTCATCGATCTTCGGGTGCAGCGCAGCTGCATGAAAAACTCCCAGGGAAGAGCGCGGCAACCCCAGGTCGTACCGAGGATGGCGTCGATCACCAGCGATACGAAGGTCTGAGGCTGCGCAGAGCCTCAACGAAGCGAGCTCCGTCCGGACCTTCCTGCCCCCAAGTCCCCAGATCCGGTGAGGATGCGATCTCTTCGGCAGTCAGCCCCAATCCCCGGACATCGTCCTCTGAGAGTTCGGGAAACTCCGGCACTGCAGGATCTGCGGCGATGAAGCCGCGTTCACGACGGGGGATCATCGAGGCGTGCAATCCAATAAGTGGGATGGCGCCTGTGGTGGGCAACGGCGATCACGAGGATGTCTTCTTCCTCTGCGCTGTAGAGGACGCTATATGGGAACCCGGCGATCATCTTCCTTCGCACTGCGCCATGAGCTCGTGGTGCCATCTTCGGATATCTGCCGGCCAGATCGGTCGCGGCGCGGATCTTTGCGACGAACTTGGCTCCCAGGCCCTCCCTCTCTCGGTCATAGTTGTCAGCCGCTTCAGACAGCTCGAGCTCGGCAGCAGGATGGAACCTGACCCTCATCGCCGGTGTTTGGCGCTCAACCTGGCGAATACCTCCTCCGCCGGGATTCCCCGGACGCTGCCGTCCAACAGCTGCTGGCGGCGGCGCTCTGCTTCCTCGAACCAGGCATGCTCCACCTCCGGGTCTGGGTTCTCGACGAGAGTGGCCATGAGACGCTCGATCAGCTCGGCTCTCGACTCTTCAGGGAGGCTGAGCGCCTCGGCGTGAATCTGTTCCAGGGTCAAGCTCATCGCGTTCTCCTTTGGTCCAGGTAGCGGCGCTACGCGCTTATTTTACTCTATCCCCTCTGATACACTCCCCCTCGACCTCCGGGAGACAGATCCGGAACTGATCCCTGCGTGCTGCGCGAAATCCACGTCCGCAACCTGGCCGTGATGGCCGAAGCCTCCGTCGAGCTGGGCGGTGGGCTCAACATTTTGTCCGGCGAGACTGGGGCGGGCAAGTCGATCATCGTCGATTCGCTGTCGCTGCTTTCCGGGGCGCGGGCCAGCACGGACTTGATCCGCAGCGATGCGGAGGCCCTGACGGTCAGCGGTGTGTTCGAGCTGGAAGGGGAGGGCTGGCGGTCGGTCCTCGAAGAGGCGGGGGTGGAGGCGGAGGGGCAGGAGGTGATCATCCGCCGCGAGATCGCGCGGAGCGGACGCAACCGGGTCTTCGTCAACGACCAGCCCACCACCCTGCGGCTGCTCTCCGATCTCGCTCCCTACCTTCTGCGCATCCATGGCCAGCGCGACGAGATGGGCCTCGTCGAGCCCGAGCTTCAGAAGCGGATGCTCGACCGCAGCGGCGGTGCCGAGTCCGCCGCGCTGCTCTCGCGCGTCGAGGCCGCCTTCGAGCAGCACTCCCGCCTCGCCGAGCGCCTCGCGACCCTCTCCGGCGACGACCGGTCCCGGCGTGAGCGGATCGACCTGCTGCGCTTCCAGGCTTCCGAGATCGACACCGCCAAAGTCCGGGCCGGGGAGGAGACCGAGCTCAAGACCGAGCGCGAGGTGCTCCGCCATGCCGAGGCCATCACCCACGCATTGGGCACCGCGTTCTCTCTTCTCTCCGAGGAGGAGGGCTCTGCCCTCGAACGGATCGCCAAGAGCCAGGGCCTCCTCAAGGATGTCGAGGAGTGGGAGCCCCAGGCGACGGCCTGGAACGCCGAGCTGGAGGAGCTGCGCATCCGCATCGCCGAGCTGGCCAGCTCCGTCAGCCACCGTCTGGATGGGCTGGAGGCCGATCCCGCCCGGCTCGACATGATCGAGGAGCGCCTGGCCATCCTCGAGCGTCTGTGCAGGAAGCATGGCGGCGATACCGCGGCGGTCCTCGCCCGGCGGGCCGAGATGGAGGCCGAGCTGGCCGAGCTGGAGGGGGACTCCGAGAACCGCGAGGAGCTGGAGAGCCGGGTGGCGGCGGCCCTCCAGGAGTACCAGGAGGCCGCGGCCGTTCTGTCGCAGGCGCGCGAGCGCTGGGGCAAAGCATTGGTCGAGCGCATCGAGGGCGAGCTCAAGGACCTGGGGCTTGCCCGCGCGCGCCTCGGTGTCGCGCTGGAGCGGCGGCGGGATCTCGGCCGCGACGGTCTGGACCATGTCGTCTTCCAGTTCGCTCCCAATCCCGGGGAGGAGCCCCGGCCGCTCGCCCGGATCGCTTCCGGCGGCGAGCTCTCCCGCATCCATCTCGCGCTGCAGCTCGCCGCGCATGGCGAAACCGAGCAGGCGCGGCCCACCCTGGTGTTCGACGAGGTCGACACGGGCATCGGCGGCGCCGAGGCCGCCGCCCTGGGCAGGAAGCTCCAGCGTCTAGCGAAGGGCGGGCAGATCCTCGCCGTGACCCACCTGCCGCAGGTGGCCAGCCATGCCGACGTCCATTTCAAGGTCGGCAAGCGGGTCGACAAGGGGAAGACCCGCGTGCGGGTGGAGGAGCTGGGCTCCGAGGCCCGGGTCGAGGAGGTCGCCCGCATGCTCGCCGGCACCCAGGTCACCCAGCTCTCGCTGTCGCACGCCCGCGAGCTGATCGAGGGGGCGGCGGCGCGCAACCGCCCCAGAAAATGACCGGATTCTGGCGCTGGGGCGATCCCGTCGAGCCGCTGCGGGAGCTTCTGCGCCGCGGCGGCGTCCTCGCGATCCCCACCGAATCGAGCTACGGCCTGGGTGCCGATCCGCGGAACCAAAAAGGGGTCGAGGCGATCTATCGCATCAAGGGGCGGGAGCCGCGCAAGGCGCTGCCGGTCGTAGTGGCGGACCTGGAGCAGCTCGCGGGCTTGGGGATCGATCCCGACCTTTCTATACTGAAGCCCCTCTCCGCCTGTTGGCCGGGACCCCTGACCGTGGTGCTGCCTAGAAAGCGGCCCATCTCCCGGTCTGAGATCCCGGCCGCGGCGGGGGAGCCGGCGCTCGCGGTCCGCATTCCGGGGCACGAAGGTTTGCGGAGCCTGCTCGCCGCGCTCGGGCACGGGTTGACGGCCACCAGCGCCAACCCGAGCGGGGGGGAGCCGGTCCTGGACCCGAAGGGTGCGGCGGACCTGCTGGAAGGCGAGGATGCGATGGTCGTGGACGGCGGCGTCCTCCCCGGAGGGCCCCCCTCGACATTGGTGGCAATAGAGGAGGCCGGGCCGGTGGTTCTAAGGACTGGGAAGTTCCCCGTCGAACGGCTGCGCGAGGTGCTTCGGGCGGCCCAGGGAGAGGATGCATGAGAAATCGATCGTCCCGCCGTCTATTCCATCGGAGGCCACCGGCCTGCCTCGGGCTGCTCCTGTCCGCGCTCCTGGTCCCGGCCGCTTTTGCCGGGCAGACCGGGAACGAGGCCGTTCCGAAAGAGGCCCAGGTGCCGCCGATCCCGGCGCCCACCCATCCCATCGAGCGCCAGGGTCCCGATCCCCTGCCCATCATTTCCGTCGACGAGGTCAAGACCGGCCAGCGCGGCTACGGCCTGTCGGTCTTCGCCGGCAAGGAGCCCGAGCGCTTCGAGGTCGAGGTCGTGGGCGTGGTGCGCAACCAGTACGGTCCGGGCCTGAGCCACATCCTGGCGCGCCTGACCGGCAAGGGGCTGGAGGTGAGCGGCGTGGCCAACGGCATGAGCGGCAGCCCGGTGTTCATCGACGGCCGTCTGGCCGGCGCCGTGGCGTTCAGCTGGCCGTTCTCCCACGAGGCGATCGCCGGGATCACGCCGATCGAGTCCATGCGCCAGCTCTCGGGCCTGGTGGGCATGCCGCCCACCTCGCCGATACCGCCCGTCCCGCCGGTGCCTCTCGCCGACATCCTCGCCGGGAAAATCCCCTCCGACCTGCTGGAGCGCGAGATGGCGAGGCTGCGGCCCAGGATGGGGAACGACGCGGTCGCCAGCCTCCAGTGGGTGACATCCGGCTTTGGGGAGATGTCCCAGGGCATTCTGCAGCGGGCCTTGGGGAGCGCCTCCTCGGCCGGCGAGGCGCGCCCCGGCGACACGGAGAAGGACCTGAAGCCGGGCAGCGCCGTGGCCGCGGTCCTCGTGGACGGCGACTTCCGGCTCGCCGCCACCGGCACGGTGACCGACCGCTACGGCGATCAGGTCCTCGCCTTCGGCCATCCCTTCCTCGGCCTCGGTCCTATCAAGGTGCCCATGGCTTCGTCGGAGGTGGTGACGGTCCTCTCTAACCAGTACGCCTCGTTCAAGATCTCCAACCTCGGCCAGGAGATCGGCGCCTTCGAGCAGGACCGCAAGGCGGGCATCCAGGGGCGCATGGGGCAGAAGGCGCCGACCATCCCCATGGTCGTGCGGATCTCCGGCGGCGGCAACGAGAAGCCGCGGGAGTTCCACATGCGGCTGGCGGAGGTGCCTTTCTTCACCAACATGTTCGTCGGCAGCACCGTGGTGGCGAGCCTGGAGTCCGCGATCTACACCTCGGGCCGGCAGGGGCTCGACGTCAAGGCCCGCTTCGGGCTCGAGAAGTACGGCGATCTGGTGATGGAGCAGAGCTTCGACGGCGACAGCGCGGTAGGTGAAGTGGCTGCCTTCCTGCTCGCGGTTTCGGCCTACCTGACCCAGAACCCGCTGGAGCAGGTGAGGTTCGAGTCGATCGAGGTGGACGTCACCCAGAGCCCGCTGCCGCGGGCGGCGACCCTGGTGGGCGCCCATGCCCAGCGGACCGTGGTCCGGCCGGGTGACCGGGTGGGGATCAACCTGGATCTCGCCGCCTACGAAGGCCCTCGCTTCCGGCGCGCGTTCTCGATCGACCTGCCGGACGACCTGCCTGCCGGCCGCTACTCGCTGATGATCGGCGACGGCTACAGCGTCGACGCGGTGCGCCTCGCCCTGGAGCCGGTCGAGCCGGTGACCTTCGCCCAGGCTCTGGAGCTGTTGGGCTCGTTCCACTCCCGGCGCAATCTGGTCGTGCTCGGCGTCTATGGCGGGCCGGGGCTGTCCGTGGCGGGCGAAGTGATGCCGCGCTTGCCGGGCTCGGTGCGGTCGCTCTGGAGCGCCGCGGCGAGCGGCAGCGCCACGGCGCTGCGCACCACCATCGCCCAGACCCACGAGGAGACCATGCCGTTCCCCGTGGCCGGGCTGGTGAGGGTCGACCTCGAGGTGCGGCGGCGAGATCCGGTGTCGGGCTCTGGAGGAGAGCCGGAGAAACCGCAGGGTGAAGGCGCGGCGAATGCGGCGGTGATCTCTCCGGAGGGCCAGCCTTGATCCGGCGGGCAGCAGTACCGATCCTCATCGTTCTCCTGACTGCGGCGCCTGGGCTGGCGACGCAGGTCCGTATTTTCCAGGTCCAGAGCCAGGCCGGCTTCCTCACCGGCACCCTGGAAGGGGTGAGCGTCGATTCCCTCGGGCGGATGTCGCTGGCGCCCCGCGCCGAGCGCGTCGCCTCCCTGAGCGAGCCGTTCCTGCTCTCGGCCGCGGCCCTGCCGGACGGCTGGGTCGTGGGCACCGGCAACGCCGGCCGGGTGCTCAAGGTGGATGTCAGGGGCCAGGTGACGGAGCTGTTCGCCGCGCCCGAGCCCGAGGTCTTCGCCGTCTGGGCGGACCCGGACGGCACCATCTTCGCGGGCACCTCGCCGCGCGGCAAGGTGTACCGGATCTCTAACGGCAAGGGCGAGGTCTTCTTCGATCCGGGCGAGACCTACATCTGGGCCCTGGGCCGCGCCGCGGACGGCGGCCTGCTCGTCGCCACCGGCACCCAGGGCAAGCTCTTCAAGGCGGACAAGAACGGAAAGGGGACGGTCCTCTACGACAGCGAGGACGGCCATCTCCGCGCCATGGAAGTGCTGCCGGACGGCGACGTCCTGATCGGCACCGCGGGCGAAGGGCTCATCCTGCGGCTCGGCCGGGATGGCAACGCGCGCACCCTCTACGATGCCGACGAGCCCGAGGTGGTGGCCCTGACCTCCGCTCCGGACGGCACCTGCTATGCCGCGGTGGCTGCCTCGGAGTCGAGCCTCGTCGACCTCGCCCAGCCCGCGGCACAGGCCGCTCCGGGCGAGCCCCAGGTCACCGTGACCGTCGAAGGAGAAGCAACGGCCGAGCCGGGTATTGGAGCGACGGGCACCCGCCGGCCCGGCGCCATGGGGCCGCGCAGCCAGATCCTCTCGCTGTCCAAGGATGGGGTAGCCGAGACTCTCTGGGGTTTCCAGGAGGAGACGGTCTATGACCTGCTCTGGCGCCAGGGCCGCCTCTGGGTGGCGACCGGCCTGGAGGGCAAGCTCTACAGTTGGGCCGACCGCCAGATGCTCCTGGAGAAGGACGTGGACGAGCGGCAGATCGTGACCCTGCTGCCGGGCGAGGCCGGTCCGGCGTTCGCCACCACCAACGCCGCGGCCTTCTTCCAGATCACCGCGGAGACGGAAAAGACCGGCACCTACACCAGCGCGGCCATGGACACCGGGCAGGCCTCGCGCTTCGGCACCTTCCGCTGGCGCGGCGAGACCCCGGGCGGAAGTGGAGCCCGTTTCTCCTTCCGCAGCGGGGTCAGCTCCGAGCCCGACCGTACCTGGTCGCCCTGGACCGCGGCCAAACGCGGCGAGGAGATCTCCCTCGAAGGGCTGCCCCGCGGCCGGTACATCCAGTGGCGGGCCGAGCTCGAATCGAGCGGCAACCAGTCTCCGCGCCTGTACAACGCCGAGCTGTCCTACCGCCAGGAGAACCTGCGTCCGCGCATCGACTCGCTCGGCGTCCTAGAGCCGGGGCAGATCCTGGTGCCCTCGAACTTCAACCCGTCGAACCAGGTCTACGAGCCGTCCCATCCGACGCGCGAGGGGATCTTCACCAGCGTCGGCCAGCCGGCGGACGAGGACGACGCGGGCCGCACCAAGCCGCTGTGGAAGAAGGGTTACCGCACCCTGCGCTGGACCGCCGCCGATCCCAACCAGGACGGGCTCGTCTACGACATCTCGTTCCGTATGGCTGATTCCGACGGGGAGTGGCTCAAGGTGGTCGACGAGTTGGAGGATAACTACTTCAGCTTCGACGCCACGGCCCTGCCGGACGGCGTCTACCGCTTCCGCCTGCGCGCCTCCGACCGGCCCTCGAACGAGCCGGACAGCACCCTGGTCGAGGAGCGCGTGAGCGATCCGGTAGTGATCGACCACACCACGCCGGTTCTGGTCAAGGTGGACCGCTCGGGCGGCAAGCTGCGCGCCACGGTCAAGGACTCGGCGAACCCGCTGCGCGAGGCCATGTTCAGCGTGGACGCGGAAGAGTGGAAGCCGGTGCCCTCGGCCGACGGCCTGATCGACGGCCAGACCGAGACGCTGGTGGTGGAGCCCGGTGATCGCCGGGGTCCAGGCGGCGGATTGCTCCTGCTGCGCATCATGGATGCCGCCTACAACGTGGTGACCTTCAACCTTTCCGAGGCGCGATGAGCAAGCGGATCGCCGTCTACCCCGGGTCGTTCGATCCCATCCACAACGGCCACCTGGACATCATCGAGCGCTGCCGTCCCCTGTTCGACGAGCTCCTGGTGGCGGTGCTCTACAACGAGGAGAAGAAGCCCATGTTCTCCGTCGACGAGCGCGTGGAGACCATCCGCGAACTAGTGGGCGGCCGGGTGGAGAGCTTCTCCGGCCTCCTCGTGGACTTCATGGACCGGGTCGGCGCCCGCGTCGTGGTGCGCGGCCTGCGCGCCGTCTCGGACTTCGAGTACGAGTTCCAGATGGCGCTCATGAACCGGCGCCTGAACCCGCGGGTCGAGACCGTCTACATGATGCCCAAGGAGGACTACATCTACGTGTCCAGCCGCCTGGTCAAGGAAGTCCACTTCCTCGGCGGCGACGTGACCGGGCTCGTCCCCGACCGGGTGCTTGAGCGCCTCCGCGCCCGCCCACGTCCCTGAAATCCCTTGGACATCGAACGCTTCCTCCAGCGGATGCCGAAGGTGGAGCTGCACGTCCACCTGGAAGGCTCGATGCGTCCGCGCGTGCTCCTGGAGCTGGCGCGGAGGAACGGCGTCGACCTCCCCGCAAACGACGAAGAGGGGCTCCGCCGCTGGTTCCAGTTCCGCGACTTCGGGCACTTCGTCGAGGTCTACCTCGCCTGCTCCCGCGTGCTGCGCGCGCCCGAGGACTTCCAGCTCCTGGCCCGCGACTTCCTGGACGCCCAGGCCGAGCAGAACGTGGTCTACACCGAGGCCCACTTCACGATCTCGACTCACATCGCGAACGGAGCGAACGGCGGCGAGGTGCTCGATGCCCTGGAAGAAGTGATCGGGGAGGGGGAGCGGCGCGGCGTCCGGCTCCGGCTGATCCCCGACATCGTCAGGAACATAGGCCCGGCTGCGGCGGATCTCACCCTGGAGTGGGCGCTCGCCGGACGCGTTCGTGGAGTGGTCGCGATGGGGCTCGCCGGCATCGAGGCTGGATTCCCGAACGAGCCCTACCGGGAGCACTTCCAAACAGCGGAACGTGAGGGGCTCCACCGCGTAGCCCATGCGGGAGAACACGGCGGCCCCGAATCGATCCGCTCGGCCCTGGAGGTCTGCGGCGCCGAGCGCATCGGGCACGGCGTGCGTGCGGTCGAGGACCCCTCCCTCGTCGAGGAGCTGCGCGACCGGGGCATCCCCCTGGAGGTCTGCCCGACCTCGAACGTCTGCCTCGGCGTCTTCCCCGACCTGGCGAGCCATTCCTTCGACCGGCTCTACCGGAGCGGAGTCCAGGTGTCGGTCAATTCCGACGACGGCCCCCTTTTCAACACCAACCTCACGCGCGAGTACCTGGCGCTCCACCAAACCTTCGGCTACGGCCCCGAAGAGCTGGCCGGTCTCGCCCTGGCCGGGCTGCGGCAGTCCTTCCTGCCGGACGAGGAGAAGGCCGGCCTGGAGAAGCTCTTCCGGGTAAGCTAGAGGGATGCCCGACGCCGACGATCCCAGCCAGCACCTGGTCGAGCTGATCCAGGCCGGGATCGATCCCGAGGGCAACTTCGGGCGCCTTTTCGAGCGCCACTCCCGCGGCATCCACTACCTTTTCCTCCGCCGCGGCTTCTCTGCCGAGGAAGCCCGGGACCTCGCCCAGGATGTCTTCCTGAGGGTCTCCCGAGGACTTCCAAAGTTCCGTCTCGAGTCGCAATTCAAGACCTGGGTCTTTGAAATCGCCGACAACGTTGCCCAGAACGAGCTGCGCCGGCGCTCGACGGGCAAGCGCAAGGGCAAGGAGATCTCGTTCGATACCGGAGGCCAGGGGGAGGAGGGCGAGCCGGCGCCGTTCGAGCCGCCGCCCCAGCCGCCCAAGGCACTGGACGAGGTGCTCAAGCGGGAGCAAGCGGAGCTCCTCAGCCGGGCGATAGGGGATCTCCCCCCCAAGATGCGCGTCTGCTTCCAGCTGCGCTACGGCCAGGGCCGCAAGTACGAGGAGATCGCCGTCCTCATGAACGTGTCCATCGACACGGTCAAGGCCCACCTGCACCAGGCCAAGCAGAGGCTCAAGATCGAGCTGTCATGATGCATCTTGATTTATGAACATTTCACTCAGTTTCGCAACCGAGCGTGAATGATTAGAATGTTCCCTCACTCGTTCGCAGTCCCTCGAAATGCGCTGTCGCTGGAGACGAATCGCGCTCCCTCTCGGAGCCGTCGCGCTGTCCCTGGCCGGTCCGGAACGGACGGCGGTGCTCCTGCAGTCTTCGGCGCCCGGATCTGACGCCCACACGTACTCGTTCCATCTGAAACCCGGCTGGCTCCTGCACCTGTCGCTGGACCAGCAGGGCGCAGATGTCCTGGCCCGGGTGCTCGCTCCGGACGGGCGCGAGCTTTTCCGCGTGGACAGCCCCAGGGGAGGAGGGGGGAGCGAGGAGGTCTGGCTCGTTGCCGATTCGGCAGGGGTACATCGCATCGTGGTGAAGCCCTGGCCCGGCAGCGAGGGGCGGTACGAGGTCCGGCTGCGGGCGCACCGGCCGGCCACGGACGAGGACCGCGTCAACGCGGCGGCGGAGCGGGCTTATCAGCTCGCATACCAAGGGGAGGCAGACGCTCCGCGCGAGTGGCTGGAGGAGAGATACCTGGAAGCGGCTCGCGCCTGGGAATCCCTCGGCAGGACGGAGCGGGAGGCGGACGCCCGCTATCGGCTGGGTCGGATCCGTGCTGAAAGGAGAGATTGGCGAGGAGCGCTGGAGGCGCTGTGCCGGGCACGTGAGCTCTTCCACCTCTTGGGGGTCCGGCGATCCGAGGTGCTCGCGCTCGAAGGGATCGCGGAGGCCTATCAGACGTTGGGAGAGTTGGAGAAGGCGCGACGTGTCCGGAAGGAAGTGCTCCTGCGCTGGAAGTCTCTGGGTGAGACCCGGAACGTGGTTGCCAACTCCTACCATCTCTGCCAGCTCGCCCACCTCGCCGGTCGGGCCTGGGAGGCCCTGCAATGCTACGAGCGCGTCCGGCAGGGCTGGCGGGAGCTCGGCGACCGGCACAACGAGGGAATCGTCGGAGTGGACATCGGTACCCTCTACACCTCCCTCGGCGACCTCGACCGGGCGCTGGAATCCTTCCGGGAAGCTCTGGCTCTGCTGCCGGAGGGGAGCCCCGCCCGGGGCACCGCCCTGACCCAGATCGGCAGCGCCTACCTGCGTGCCGGGCTTTCCTGGCGGGCGCTCGCCTGGTTCAGGAAGGCCCGGGCTTCCGGCGGCCACGCCTCGGCCCTGAGCGGCATGGGCCTCGCGTGGCAAAGGTTGGGGCAGCCCGCCCGCGCCCTCCCTCTCTTCCAGCGTGCGCTCGCCCTCTTCGATACCCCTGCGGACAAGGCCGCTGTCTGGTGTCACATCGGCCACCTCCACCTATCCCTGGAACAGCCGTGGTCCGCGATGGATGCTTTCGAACGCGCTCTCTCCCTCGGGGACCTCAAGGCCCGCGCCGAGGCGCTCGCCGGCATGGCCAGGGCCACGCGCATGCAGGGCGATCTGCCCGGGGCTGCGCAACGGATGGAACAGGCGCTCGACCTCGTCGAGTCCCTGCGGGCCGAAATCGCCCGCTCGCCCGTTTCCGGGCAGAAGTTCCTTCTGGACCTCCTCAAGGCGACCTGGCTGGCGTCCAAGCAGGACGATTACGCCTTCCTGATCGACCTGCTCATGGAAAGACACCGCTTGGAGCCGGACCGCGGGTACGACCTTCAGGCGCTGGAGGTCAATGAACGATCCCTGGCGCGGAGCCTTGCCGACAGCCTCGGCAGCCTCAGCGGGGTGTCCGAGCCCTGGTCCTCCCTCCTCGAGGCCGACATGGCGCTCCTCGAGTACTCCCTGGGCGAGGAGCGCAGCTACCTCTGGTGGATCAGCCGGACCGGGCATGCCAGCTTCGAGCTGCCGGGCCGCGCGGTGCTCGAAACCGCCGCCCGGAGGTTCCATCGCCTGGTGTCCAGCCGCCGGACGAGCCCGGCTGCGATCCACCGGGAATCACTGAAGGTCGCCAAGCTGCTCCTGGAGCCGGTGGCGCCACGGCTGAGCCAGCAGCGTCTCGTGATCGTCGCGCCCGACATCCTCCAATATGTTCCGTTCGAGGCCCTGCTGATCGCCCGGCACGAGGTCGTCCGCAATCCCTCGGCCGCGGTGCTGACCCGCCTGCGAGCCCGGAGCGCCGCCCGCGAGCCGTCCCCAGGGCTGGCCCTGCTCGGTGACGGGGTTTTCAGCCCGCTGGACAACCGGCTGCCCTCCGAGACCAGGACCTCGGGGGCGGAGAGGCCGAGGCGTCTCCCTTACGTAGACGACGAAGTGCGGTCCATCTTGAAGAGGGCGGGGAGCGGGAGGGTCCTGGCAGCGACGGGCTTCGACGCCGTTCCCGAGGTGGCGCTGGAGGGCTTTCTCGGCGGCTTCCCGCTCCTTCATCTCCTCGGGCACGGGATGACCGACCCGAAGCGCCCGGAGAAGTCCAGGCTCCTGCTGTCGCTCTACACCCGTCAGGGCCTGCCGCGGCCGGGATGGCTGACCGCGGAAAAGATCCGCGAGCTGGACCTCGACGCCGATCTGGTGGTGCTGAGCGCCTGCCGGACGGGCCTGGGCAAGGAGGTCCGGGGGGAAGGGCTGGTGGGGCTGAGCCAGAGCGTCCTCGCGGCCGGGGCATCGAGCGTGGTGGCGAGCCTCTGGAACGTGGACGACCGGGCCACGGCCGCGCTGATGGAGCGCTTCTACGGCGAGATGCTGGACCGCGGACGCCCTCCCGCGGAGGCGCTCCGGCTGGCGCAACTCTCCCTGCGGAACGAGCGGCGCTGGAGCTCCCCCTACTACTGGGGCGGCTTCGTGCTCAAGGGCGACTGGCTCAACAAAGCCCGGTCCGGCGGGTCTCCTTAGAGAGGAGGGAGGGAGTTATGGCCAACAAACAATCTTCGAAGCCGGATGACCCCGAGCCGGAGCCGAGCAATCTTCCCGTTCCGGAGAACGCGCCGCCGGAAGACAGCAAGGTCAAGCCGCTCGATCCTCCCCCTCCCGGAGAGGGGGGCGGGACCACCGGCACCGGCGATCCAATCAAGGCCAAGTGATTGGCGGCGAGGGGGCAGACGTGACAACCTAGGGGGTCCACCGGGGTCCGACGCCCGGTGAGGAGGTCACGCGAGCATGAGCGAGGAGCACCAGACCCCACTCAACTGGTACGCGGGCGGGAAGGACGCCGACGTCCAGGAGACCGAGGAGTGGCTGACCGCCTTCGAGCAGGTCATCGAGCACGAAGGAAGCGGGCGCGCCTGCTTCCTTCTCCAGAAGCTGCTCGAGAAGGGCTACGAGAAGGACGTCACCCTCCCCTTCACGGGCAACACGCCCTACATCAATACGATCCCGAAGAGCGAGGAGCCGGCCTACGGCGGCGACCGCGCCATCGAGCGCCGGATCAAGAGCATCGTGCGCTGGAACGCCATGGCCATGGTCGTGCGCGCCAACAAGCGCTTCCCCGGCCTGGGCGGCCACATCTCCACCTTTGCCTCGGCGGCCACCCTCTACCAGGTGGGCATGCACCACTTCTTCAAGGGCCGCGGCGAGGGCGGCTTCGACGGCGACATGATCTACTTCCAGGGGCACGCCTCCCCGGGCATCTACGCCAACGCCTTCCTGGAAGGGCGCATCCCCGTCGAGAAGATGGAGGCCTTCCGCCGCGAGCTGGAGAAGGGCGGCGGCCTCTCCTCCTATCCCCACCCGTGGCTCATGCCCG
>DASUNJ010000692.1:0-7088 GCA_036277235.1 Thermoanaerobaculia bacterium
GAGTCGCTCGGGGACATGCCCGACTCGCTCAGGGCTTGCCCGGACAGGTCGGGAGCGCTCGTACCCTGGTACGAGTCTCCCGTCTCCGCGTACCGGCCATTCGCCCCTCGGTACCAGTCTCCCGCCCCTCTATACAGGACGTCGGTATACAGGGACGGGACGCTCGCACGTCTGTGAGAGTGGTTGCTACGCGCGTACGAGTGGCTGGCACACGTGTGCGAGTGACTGGCACATAAGTGCGAGTGACTGGCACATAGGTGCGAGCGACTCGCACACGCGTACGAGTCGGCGGTACATAAGGGGCGGACGCCCGCACGCATGGGGGAGTCGCTGGTACACGCGGGGCGGACGCTCGCACGGATGTGCGAGTCGGCGGCACACGCGGGGGAGTCGCTCTTACGGATGTGCGAGTCGCTGTTACGCGTGTGGCAATCGCTCGTACGTCTGGGGGAGTCGCTCTTACAGACGGGGCAGTCGCTCGCACACGCGGGCGAATCACTCGTACTTCCGGGGGAGGCGTCCCCCCTCGTGGGGGAGAGTGACATCCCCGCCTGTAACGGGCTCCATCCCTCATGGGGGAGAGACGTCTCCCCATGTGCACCGGGCTCCTCCCCTCTCGGGGATGTCTCTCCCCCGCGTGTACCGGTATCCTCCCCATGCGTACCAGGCCTCCCCCCTCGGGGGGAGACCGCTCCCCTTCCGGGGAGACTGCCATCCCTTTCGGGGAGGGTACCCTCCCTATCCTGGGACATGTGCCTGACGAGTGTCAGGCGGAATTCTAAGGTTCGGAGCTTCTCCGTCTCGATTGACACCCCCCAGCGCCGGGCATAGAGTGGCTAAGTCTATGTTTCTGCGAATCTTTGAGCGGGCGACCACTTGGAACTGCGGGTGCCTAGGACACTGAACTCGTGTCCTAGCCCTGCGGATGCCACACGTCGACCCTGAGGTCACACGCACGAGGAATAGGATGGAGCAGGGAGGTTTCTCGTTCGATCCGGAGTGGGTCATCAACGCGGTGGCTGCAATAGCAGCTGCCTTAGGAGCTTATTATCTCGGCATCAGGACCTACTTCCGACAAAAGGAGTATGAGCTTGTTCAGAAGCGCTACATCGATGAAGGAATAGATCGGGTGGCTAGCGAAGCTGAGGAGGCTCTTAGCGTCTTTAGACACAACTGGTCACAAAGTCTTTTTGCGCTGAAACTCTTTCGAGATGTCGGTCCTAAACTCGCGAGCGAGCACTGCGAAAAGACTCTTCTACCGCTTGAGCACACCTCTCTGGAAGTAGGACCCGTGTACCGCCTTAAAGCACTTGTGGGCGATGATATTTTTTGGGAGATGCACCAGTTGCTGGTTAGCTCAGTCACAGAGGCAAACTTCTTTTTCATGCGGGACCTTGGGGGAACTCTTAAGGCCGGCGCCGAAGGGCAGCCGCTAAAAGTTACAAGGGAGGAAGCGTTTAACACGCTTCATCAGGAATGTATGCGCCTGAAACAGGATGTGGAGCCATATTACACGCTAGTTGGTACTCTGCAAAATATATCGAGAGCCTTGGAGGAAGAGAAATTCAGCTTCAAGTCTATCAGGGACTTTAAGAACACGGAGGTCGTGAAGCAGGCCATAATGGAGCTGCGCACGGAGTTTGGAGATCGCGTAGCATTTCTAGAGTCTCATGAAGATGCGGCTAAGTCGGCGGAGAACCGTGTAACCCCCGCTTCCACCGGACGGCCGGCTTCGCCGTCCGCGCGGTGAAGCGTGGCAGCGTTCGGCGTCATGAGGAGCTTTCGTTCGAATGGCTAAAGTAGTCTTTGTCCTAGGAGCCGGCGCATCAAAGCAAGGAGGCGCCCCTCTTATGGCAGAGTTTCTTGATGTTGCCGAATCGCTGTGGCGCCGGGGAGAAGTTCAAATTGGGAGAGAGGATTTCGAGAGAGTCTTCACGACTCTAGCAAGACTCTACGTTGTACATTCAAAGGCGGAGCTTGACCTTACAAATATCGAGTCGGCATTCGCCACGCTTGAGATGGCTCGGACGTTATCGCGTTTGCCTGGGACAAGCGAGGACCAAATCTCGGCGGTTATTTCTTCGCTGAAGCGAGTGATCGCGAAGACAATTGAGCTGACCTTGCGGTTACCCACCAGCGAGGAACGGGGTGTCCTGCCGCCCCCTCCCTACGGCAGCTTTGGAGAGCTTGTCAATCATCTTCTCCGGGAGGCATACCCAAGTCAAACGGTTGCGGTTCTTACATTTAACTACGACATGGCCTTGGACTATGCTTGCTTTACGAGTGGCCTTCGCATAAGCTACGGCTTAGAGGACAATCACCTAGTCGGCGGAGGAGTACCAGTCCTTAAGCTACACGGCTCTCTGAATTGGGGAATTTGCACGAAGTGTAGGAAGGTCATTCCTTGGGGCTTGCCCTCTTTCTTTGAACGCCATGACTGGGGACATCCGCGCTACTTACCTAAAACAGTTGCACTCGATATTGGCACTCAACTTGCCACTCAGAAGCACTGCGATATGTTGATAGAACCTGAACCTGTCCTTGTTCCCCCGACATGGAACAAGGGTGAATACCACTCTTCACTGTCAAGAGTGTGGGCTAGAGCAGCCACGGAGCTTTCCGAGGCTGAGAACATTTTTATCTGCGGTTACTCGCTTCCGGAGACCGATGCGTTTTTTAGATACTTGTATGCACTTGGCACTGAAGGAGAGAGTCCTCTAAAGCGCCTCTGGGTCTGTAATCCCGATATCTCCGGACTTGTTGAACGCAGATTTGAAGCCATGCTTGGCCCCGGGGCGCGAAGGCGCTTTCAGTATAAACCAGAAAGTTTTGAAGAAGCTATCAGAACGATCAGAAACGAATTCCCGGGACGGGATTGAGATCGGAGTCGCCGAACCAGCCGATCGAGCGGACGGCTGAAGCCCGCCGCTCATCGGCAGAGCCGCTCGTAGGCCGCAGAAAACACACACTCCCGCACCACCACCTGTCCTCGGAGGTTCTATGAAGCGAGTCACTGGCATTGGCGGCATCTTCTTCAAGCCAAAGACGCTTCGGCACTACAGGCTTGGTACAAGCGGCACCTCGGAATTGATGTCCAAGAATGGGGTGGCACGGATTTTACCTGGACCGACGGCGAAGGTAAGCCGGTTGCCGGAACAACCGTCTGGTCCATTGGTTCGGCGCAAGGTGACCCCTTTGCGCCCAGCACTGCAACTTTCATGGTCAATTACCGGGTTGAGGATCTCCACGCCCTCGTTAAAGTCTTACGCGAAGAAGGCTGCAACGTTCTCGAGAAGATTGATGATTCCGAGTACGGGAAGTTTGCCTGGGTCATCGATCCAGAAGGAAACAAGGTAGAAAACGGGGTTGGCCTACCATGCGCAAACTCATTGTCTGCAACATCGTCTCGCTCGATGGCTTTTTCTCCGGCCCGGGCGGGAACGTCATGGTTATGCCGTTCGACAACGGCTTCTCCGACTACAACGCGGAACGACTCTGGGCGGCAGACACGCTGCTTCTCGGGCGTAAGTCGTACGAGGGCTTTCGGTCGTACTGGCCCGCGATCGCCGAGGACGTGAGCCAGCCTGCTGTAGAGCGCGAGATATCGCGCCTCAACGCGGCCATCGAGAAGGTCGTAGTTTCGAACAGTCTGAAGCCAGACGAGGTCGAGGGGTGGGGCCCGACCCGTGTCGTGCGGCGCGCCGACGTGTACGCGGAGGTCGGGGCACTCAAAGAGGGGCCGGGGCGGGAGATCCTGATATTCGGGAGCCACGTCCTTTGGAACGACCTGCTTGCCAACGGCTTGGTGGACGAGCTGCACTTCATGATCGGTGCCGGCGTGATCGGCGACGGCGTGCGGGCTTTCGAGGCCCGACCGCCCGGCTCGCTCCGCCTGATGGACACCCGCACCTTTGACGGCTCTAGCCTGCTCTTGGCCCGGTACGCCGTCGAACGCTGAATGCGGCACCGTGCCCGGTATTCTCTTAGGCGACTGACTGTTTTCAGGCCACGAAGAAAGACAGCTCTGAAGCTGTCCCTCACACAAGGGAGCAAGACATGGAACTCGGCGCGTTTTCAATCAGCTTGGCGGTCAAGGATCTCGAGGCTTCGAGGAGCTTCTACGAGAAGTTCGGTTTCAAGGCCTTCGCAGGCGATGCCTCGCAGAACTGGTTGATCTTGAAGAACGGCGATCACGTCATCGGCCTGTTTCAAGGCATGTTCGACAAGAATATACTCACCTTCAACCCTGGCTGGGACCAGAACGCCCAAAAACTAGGCACGTTCACAGACGTGCGCGAACTACAGCGTCAACTGAAGGCTCAAGGCGTACAACTGGTGAACGAAGCAGATGAGAGCACGACGGGCCCCGCCAGTTTCATCGCGGTGGATCCTGACGGGAACCCGATTCTCGTCGATCAGCACGTGTGAGCAGGCTGGCTACGAGGAAGGATCGGACATGTGCTTGGTGAGTGTTCGGGGCACGTGTTCGGGCCCGGCGCTTCAGCCGGCTTGCCTGGTCCAGGCTCGGATGGCTTCTTTTACCTGCTTCCACTCAATCTTCCAGAGCATTCTGGGCATCCGCTCCCTGTCGGCATCGTCGAAGAAGGCCAGAGCATAGAGAACGTGGCCGATGTCCTCGATACCGAATTTCTTCCTATACCAGTCGAGCATGTCGGAAAGCTGGAAACCTTCCCGTCCAAGAGCGAAGAGATCGACGAAATCTTTCTTCGATCCTCTCTGGACAATCGCCGACAACTTCATGCAGGCAATATCCCGGAGAGAAGCGAGGCGGCACGCGTAGTCGGGCCAGGGCACGGCCGGATCCAGCATTGGGTAGCGGAACTCGAAGAAGCTGACGCGTACTCCGCTCACGGTCCCGAAAAGCGTGCGCGGCTCAATCCGCGTGGTGACGAAAGGCGCTGTCTCCTGGATCTCCCGAGCGAGAAGCAGGGGATCCGGCATGCGGCCCTCCAGGAACCAGTCGTAGTCGATGGAGCGCCGGTGTCCGTGTTGGAGCGCCAGCGCGGTTCCGCCGCCGAGATAGAAGTCTCGTGCGGTGACCTGCGGGCCGAGGAGGCGTAGCGCTTTGCGCTGCTTTGGGCTCAGGATCTCCGGATGGAAGGTCATCGAGAAGTCCGTCGATCCCACACTTGCCGACCTTCGCTGCGCAGCCACGCATTGACCTGTCGATGAGGCAGCTCGAAGATGAGCTCCCAGAACCGGAGCTGGCGAGGAGTCAGTCCCCGCCCTTGGTGCCGCTCGATCCATTCGCGTAGCGCGTCATCGCCGGCTCGCTTCCTCAGCCATGTCACCGCATCCCAGGAGCCTGCAGCGAGGACCCTGCCAATGATCTGCTCCCGGTCCCGTTCCCACTGCAGCTCGTGCGGGTCGAGATCCCAGAAGAGGCTATTTATCATGGAGGGGAGAGGTTCGCGGCGCACGCCGCCATTCTACCAGTCCCTGCCCTCCCTCCTTTGGACCGCTTCAACACACGCCCGGCACGTGTTCGCCGGTCATCTTCAGGGCTGGTTCTTCTTCTTCTCCTGCGCCTGAAGCTTGGCCATCGCCTTCTGGGCGATCTCCTGGCCCCACTTCATGCCGGCGGCCATGGACTCTTGCGCGATGACCGGCAGCTTCTCGATGAGCCTGGCTCCCACCGGCGTCTGATAGAAGGCGATGAGCGCCCGGATGTCTTCGTGGGAGAGGTGCTTGTCATAGATCGGGACGGTCATGCTGACCAGGTCCTCGGTATTGATCTCTGCGCGGAACCCGTCCCAGAACTCCTTTGAAATCCCGGAATTGTTCTGCTCGAACATGACCATCATCTGGTCCATGATCTGCTCGGCCAGCTTGTCGGAGCCGGTGACCACCAGGAGCCGGCGGATGTCCTGCTCCTTGGTGTTGCCTTCCTGCGCATGGAGAGCTGGCGCGAGCGCGAGCAGGCAGAGTACGGCTAACCCGGTGAGAATCGTTCTCGGTTTCTTCATGGCGGCATTTCCTTTCTTGGTCAGGACGCCAACTGCCTGAGCGTCGCAATCGCGTGGTCCAGCTCGGCCTCGGTGTTGTAGAAGTGCGGCGAGAGACGGATGCCGGCCCGCGGACGGTAGTCGCAGATGATCTCGCGGGCGATCAGCTCGTGGCAGAGACGCTCGGCGTCCTCGTGCCAGATGGAGACGGTCCCGCCCCGGTGCTTGGGATCGCGGGGGGTGCGGACCTCGAAGCCCGCTTCCTCGGCCGCCTGGATGAGATGGTTTGTCAAGGCCAGCGAGCGCTCGCGGATGCGCTGGGCTCCGACGCCGGCCACGATCTTGTAGCCCGAGCGGCAGGAGTAGAGCGCGGGGATGTTGGGCGTGCCGGTGAGGAAGCGCCAGTTGGCTTCCTTGCGGTAGTGGATCGGGCCGGGACGGAACTGGAACGGCTCCTCGTCCGCCTGCCAGCCGGTGAGGGTCGGCTGGAGCGTTTCCGCGATTTCCGGGTTGACCCAGAGGAAGCCGGCGCCGGGACCTCCGCAGAGCCATTTGACCGAGCCGCCGGTTGCCGCGTGTACGCCCCAGGCTTCCAATTCCAGGGGGAGGACGCCGGCCGACTGGTAGACATCCAGGAGGAGGATCGCGCCGACTTCGCGGCAGCGGCGGGCGATGGCCTGGGCATCCTGGACGAAGGCGCTCCGGAAGAGGGTGTGGGAGATGGGCACGAGGCGCGTGCGCTCGTCGATGGCCGCGAGCAGCCGCTCGGTGGGGACGCCGATGCCGTCGTCCGACGGCACCATCACGATCTCGGCCCCCTTCCGGCTCTCCCCTTCCATCAGGTACATGACGTTGGGGAAGTTCAGCTCGGTGTAGACGATGCGGTTGCGCGCCGCCGGGTAGTCGATGGCCGAGATGAAGAGGGCCGCCGCGACCGAGACGTTCTGGTGCATGGAGACCGCCCCCGGCCGCACGCCGAGGAGGGGCGCGAGCAGGTCGCCGGTCTCCGCGGACATCTCCCACCATCCCTCGTGCCAGGCGCGCACGCCGCGCTCCCCCCAGGCTCGGGCGAAGGCGGCGAGCTCATCCTCGACTCCCCGGGGCATGGCCCCGAGGGAGTTG
>DASUNJ010000693.1:0-3304 GCA_036277235.1 Thermoanaerobaculia bacterium
TTCGTACCTCGGGCTCACCAGTCAGAACCGCCGAGTTGGTCGAGCACGAGTTGGTGGATCGTGGCCTTGGGCCCCAAGGCCGCCAGGAAGACCGCGGCTTGGGCCACGTCGCCGGGCTCGATCAGCTCGTCGTACCCCTCCCGTCTAGGCCCATCCGACTCGGGGGGTGCCACCCCGCCGGGACACAGCGCGCTCACCCGGATCCCGCACGTCCGCCCCTCGTGTGCCAGCGCCCGGGTCAGGCCCACGACACCGTACTTGGACGCGCAGTACGCCCCCGCGCCCGCCCACGCCCGCGTGCCGGCGAGGCTGGAGACATTGATGATGGTCCCGCCGCCTCGCGCCCGCATCAGGCGAAACCCGGCCCGGCAGCAGTAGAAGGTGCCCCGGAGGTTGATGTCGATGACGTGGTCGAGCTGTGCGGTCGGGGTGTCCGCGACGAGCTGGCGCGGGGACCCGATGCCTGCGTTATTGACCAGCACGTCCAGCCGCGGGTGCCGGCGGCTGACCTCGTCGAAGAGCAGGGATACGCTCACCTCGTCGGTGACGTCGGCCTTGATAAGCTCCGCCTCGCCGCCCTCGGCGGCGATCTGGTCCACCACGCGCTGCAGCGCGTCTCGCCGCCGGGCGGCCACGACGACTCGGGCGCCCTCCGCGGCGAAGGCCAGGGCGATAGCCCTCCCGATCCCCTGGCTTGCGCCGACGATGACGGCGATCTTGTCCTGCAACCGCCTCATGCTCGGGCTCAGGCATTCCCTCTGGCTGCGACGCGCGCGAGGTGCGCGATGTGGGGGCTCATCTTCACCGGGTGATCGTCGGGATGCAGCAGCCTCCAGACCAGCGAGTAGCGACAGGTCGACGGACCGGGGAGCTGACGGACGAAGTGCCAGGTCGGCTCGAAGCCCCACCGGTTCGCGTAGACCCCGGGGAAGATCCAGCCGTGGTGAAGCAGGGACGGCTGGATCTGGCGGAGGTGCCATAGCCGCTCCCGGACCAGATCGATGGGCGCCCCGTTGGCCTCCAGCCCCAGGCTCAGCAGCTCGCCTCCGGGGTTCTGCGAGGCGACCAGCGCGGTGAAGGCGGTCGCGTCGTAATGGGGTTCGGAGCACCACGGCAGGTCCTGGAAGACGTACTTCCACAAGCGCAGGCAGGACCGCATCTCATCCACGCCGTCCAGGCCCCGCAAGGCACCCCGTAGCGGGGGATCCACCACCGCGAAGGCCGCCTCCAGGCTCCGCCATAGTGCGGCCAGGGGTGCGGGTAGATGAACCTTGCCCTCCAACGCCTCCAGGGTACCCGGGGAGTAGGAGTGGCCGTAGAGTACCTGGTACGGCGTTTCAAAGCGCACACCCGACAAGAGAGCCGTTGCGTGGCGGATGTTGCTGGTGGCCCGCGGTGCCAGCGCTGCATCGACCGCCGCAAGGCCCTCGCGGCCCGACAGCGAGTCGAGGAGGTCCAGCAGGTCGGCGAAGCGCGCAAAGATGTCCGGGGGCCTCGGGTCGGGCCACCCGAGATCGAGGCTCGCGTGCCCCCGGCGACGGAGAGCCTCGATCGTCTCGGGGTCACCTGCGGTGTCGGGCGCCGTCGACCTGGCTGGGGGGCGCGGGGCGCCGCTCACTCGTCGTCGGTGCTGAGCTCGATCATGCCGCTGGCCGACGCGTGCACGACCTTGCCGGACGGGGAGGACACCAGCCAGCCCACCCGGACGTAGGTGGCCTCCTGCTCGCCCTCCTCCTGACCCTTCTTGCCTTGGCCGGCCCTGGCCTGGACCGCCTTGCCTCCACCCTTCTTGCCCTTCCCCCCCTTGAGGGGGACCGGCCGGCGGGCCTCGAAGAGGCCCTCCTTGTCGAGGGTGGTGGACGTGGTCACCACCTCCCCCGGGTTGCGGGGGTTGGTCGCGAGCTGGACGGCCGGCGTAACCTTGATATCGCCGGTTGCCCCCGCCAGCTCACCCCACCCGCGGATCTGTGTGTAGTCCGCCAGCAGGCTCCAACCACTGGCCGGGATGAACGTGCCCGTCTTCTTGATCGCGGTCAGAGCGCTCCAGGGCAAGTTGATCTCGACGGTTCTACCCTTGACGATGTGACCATCTCTTGGCCAAGACATTGTTACCTCCTATGACCCTCTCCAAGCCGTGGGATTCCCAACCTCGGCGAGTACTACCATAGCGCTTCCTGAGAAGCAATGGGGGCGGCGCGTCAGGTCATCTGGTACGGGAGCAGCGCCGGCGGGAAGTGCTCGACCGCGTGTTGGTAGATCGCATAGTCCAGGGCGTTCCGCTCGCGGAACTGCCGCGCGGCGTCCGCGGGGAGCAGCTCCCGGGTCCCGAGGTGGGCGTTGGCGTGAGGGACGAGGATGCGGGGCTTTGCGAACTGGTCGGCCAGGTAGTCGAGGCTGTCCTGGATGTGCTCCGTCAGGCCGATGAACGTGTAGCGCCGCAGGACCTCCTCGTAGTCGCGCTCGGTGCAGGGGAGGTAGCTCGCCATTGGGTTGTCGGGCTGGATGGACAGATATTCGACCAGCGACGTGTCCGGGCTCAGGAAGCCCACCCTCCTCTCGTAGTGGTAGAGCGAGATCATTGTGTCGAGCGGATCGCGCAGCAGCGTGACCAGCCGGAGCCCTTCGGAGCGCAGCAGCCGGGGGTACCGTTCCCCGAGGCGAGAGCCGGGCGCGCAGAAGTGCCCGCATAGCATGTCGTCCGGGCCCAGGATGTCGAGATCGACCGGATGGTCCAGGAAGGCCTGGGGCCGCGCTGGGTCTACATAGTCCCGCACCAAGCGGAACCAATGCCGGAACACTGCCTGCGCCGAGGTACCGCCGGTCTTGGGGATGTGGTGGAAGATGGTCCACCTCTTCGCGGGTGACATGGGTGCTCCGCCATCACCGGCCGGTGGTGCAGAGTTCGACGGCACCGCCTGCGTAGCCGCGGACCAACTCGCCGGAGGGGCTCAAGAGGAACCATCCTGCGCGGATGTAGGCGGAGCCGGCGGCGTCCCGGATATCGACGGGCTCGCCTGGTTCGAATACGCCTTCTGTGTCGAGCACGGTCGATGTGAGCGTGACCGCCCCGCGCTTGCGGAAACCGGTCCGCTCCGCGATCCACTCTGAGACCTGCACCGCAGGCCAGGCGCGGAGGTCTCCGGTGGATCCGTGCATCTCGCCCCAGCCGCGGACCTGCGTGTGGCCGCCGATGGGATTCCAGGGGCTCGCGGGGATAAAGACCCCGTCCGGTCGGTTGGTCGTGAGCATCGTCCACGGGAGCTGGAGCGCTCTCGTTCCCGTGTCGGTCGGCTTTCTCACCTGC
>DASUNJ010000694.1:0-3213 GCA_036277235.1 Thermoanaerobaculia bacterium
CCTTCCATCGTGGCATTGAGACCGAGCAGGTGGGCTGCAGCCGGGCGGCTGTCCCCAGTTGATTCGGCGAGCCGGCTGGCCGTGTCGGCGTAGAACCTCATGATCCGCAGCCGCCCCCGGTCCTGGTACAGGACTGCAAGATGGTACGCGGCCAACTGGCGAGCCCTGAGGTCGTCGCTGCCGCCCAGCACACGGGAGAGACCTTGCTGAAGGCCGGAGGGCGTCCCCCTCTCGATGCGGATCGCAGCCCAGTTGCAATAGGCCCGGTCCACGAGCCTCGGCAGGCGCTCTCGACGAGCTTCGCAGCAGGCCTCCAGGAAGACCGTCTCGGCTTCGGCAAGCTCCGCCCGTTGCAGGGCCCGGCTCGCGCGCTCGAAGAGATCCCAATAGCCAGCTTCGCTCATCCTCTAAAGGATATGCTCGCCGTAGAGAAAGGCCAAGCGCACGCGGCGGACCTGGCATAGCATTGCCCCCAAATGGAGGACACGATGCCTCGACGCCTTCTGCTGATCAGCAACTCCATCAACCACGGCCAGGGCTTCCTGGACCATGTCCTGGCCGAGATCGACGGCTTCCTGGGTGAGGTCCGCAGCCTGGCCTTCATCCCGTTCGCGCAGAAGGACCGGGAGGGCACCGGCGCGCGGGTCCGCGACCGTCTCGCCGCGATCGGGGTCGAAGTCGCGACGGTCACGGCGGACGAGGCGGGGCGGAACCTGCTCCTGAATTGCCAGGCGGCCTTCACCGGGGGAGGCAACACCTTCCGGCTGCTCAAGACGCTGCAGGAAGCCCGGATGATCCCGATCCTCGCCGACCGCGGCCTGGCAGGCATGCCGTACATCGGGAGCAGCGCGGGTACCAACATCGCCACTCCGACGATCCGGACGACCAACGACATGCCGATCGTCCAGCCCGCCTCCTTCGACGCCCTCGGCCTGGTTCCCTTCCAGATCAATCCGCACTACATCGACGCGCACCCGGGCTCGACCCACATGGGCGAGACCCGCGAGCAGCGCCTCAAGGAGTTCCACGAGGAGAACGAGACCGTGGTGGTGGGCCTCCGAGAAGGAGCGTGGATCCGGGTGGAAGGCGGCAGGGCGACCCTCGGAGGCGGCAACGGCGCGCGGATCTTCCGGCGAGAGAAGGAGCCGGAGGAGCGGGGGAGCGGGGACGAGCTCAGCGATCTGCTGTAGGAGGAAAGGACCAAAAGGACTTAAAGGACCCAAAGGACAGAAGAGCCGGGCTTTCTTATCCCTGGTGTCCTTTAGGTCCTTTACGTCCTTTAGGTCCTTTACGTCCTTTAGGTCCTTTTGGTCCTCGGAGTAAGATCTCCGCCGGAGGAGGCACCTGCATGATTCCCGTCAAGCCCCATATCGCCGAACGCGCCCACATCAACAGCCTCCAGCAGTATCAGGAGATGTACCGCCGCTCCGTCGAGCAGCCGGAGGCGTTCTGGCGGGAGCAGGCGGGCATCCTCGACTGGTTCCACCCGCCGCGCGGCATCATGGACGTCGACATGGACGAGGTCGACTTCTCCTGGTACTCCGGCGGACGCCTCAACGCCTGCTACAACTGCGTCGACCGCCACCTGGCCGACAAGGGCGAGAAGACCGCCATCATCTGGGCCGGCGACGAGCCCGGCGACTATCGCTACATCACCTACCGCGAGGTCAAGCACAACACGGCGCGCATCGCCAACGTGCTCCTCGCCCACGGCATCCGCAAGGGCGACCGGGTCTGCATCTACCTGCCCATGATCCCCGAGCTCGCCTACTCCATGCTCGCCTGCGCCCGGATCGGCGCCATCCACTCCGTGGTCTTCGCCGGATTTTCCGCCGAGTCGCTGCGCGGACGCATCCTCGACGCCGGCTGCAAGATGGTCATCACCGCCAACGAGGGGCTCCGCGGCGGCAAGCGCATCCCCCTCAAGAACACGGTCGACCAGGCGGTCGAGGGGCTCGGCATGGTCGAGACGGTGCTGGTCGTGCGCCGCACCGAGAAGGACGTGCCCATGAAGCAGGGGCGCGACCTCTGGATGGAGGAGGAGACCGACCGGCAGCGCTCCACCTGCCCGCTCGAGTGGATGTCCGCCGAGGACCCGCTCTTCACCCTCTACACCTCGGGCTCCACGGGCAAGCCCAAGGGCGTGCTGCACACCACGGCGGGGTATCTCGTCTATGCCGCCCTGACCCACAAGTACGTCTTCGACTACCACCCGGGCGACATCTACATGTGCGCCGCGGACATCGGCTGGGTCACGGGGCACAGCTACATCCTCTACGGTCCGCTCGCCAACGGGGCGACGACGGTGATGTTCGAGTCGATCCCCACCTACCCGGACGCAGGGCGCTACTGGCGGATCGTGGACGATCTCGGGGTCAACATCTTCTACACGGCCCCGACCGCCATCCGCGCCATCGCCCGGGCCGGGGACGAGTGGGTGAAGCGCTACAGCCGCAAGTCGCTGCGCATCCTGGGCTCGGTGGGCGAGCCGATCAACCCCGAGGTCTGGATGTGGTACCACGACGTAGTGGGCGAGAAGCGCTGCGCGGTCGTGGACACCTGGTGGCAGACCGAGACCGGCGGCATCCTCATCACGCCGCTGCCGGGCGCCACCCCCTGCAAGCCGGGGTCGGCGACGCTGCCGTTCTTCGGCATCCGGCCGGTGCTCGTGGACGAGAAGGGCGAGGAGCTGCCGGGCAACGACGTGTCGGGCAACCTCTGCCTGCGGGGGACCTGGCCCGGCCAGGCGCGGACGATCTACGGCGACCACCGGCGTTTCAAGGAGACCTACTTCTCGCAGTATCCCGGCCTCTACTTCACCGGCGACGGCTGCCGGCGCGATGCCGACGGCTACTACTGGATCACCGGCCGGGTGGACGACGTGCTGAACGTCTCCGGCCACCGGCTGGGCACGGCCGAGGTGGAGAGCGCCCTGGTGGCCCATGACGCCGTGGCCGAGGCCGCGGTGGTGGGCTTCCCGCACGACATCAAGGGGACCGGCATCTATGCCTACGTGCACGTGACGCCGGACTATGAGAGCTGGGACGAGGAGGAGCTGGTGGGCGCCCTGAAGGAGCAGGTGCGGCACGCCATCGGCCCCATCGCCACCCCCGACCGCATCCAGATCGCCCCCGGCCTCCCCAAAACCCGCTCCGGCAAGATCATGCGCCGCATCCTGAGGAAAATCGCCGCCGCCGAATACGACGCCCTGGG
>DASUNJ010000695.1:0-7791 GCA_036277235.1 Thermoanaerobaculia bacterium
TAAGTGCAAGGGCCAAATAGGTGCTTGGCGTGACAATCCTGAGGAAGCGCCTCGTGAATGTCGCCCAACCCGAGCTGCTCCAGCGGACCAGAAAGCTCCGCTTTCCGGCCGCTGAGCAGCAACTCCGTGTGCGCCAAGACAAGCTTGGCGCTTCTTGCAGGGTGCGAGTCCCTGCCGGGTAAGAGCTAACCACTCACCCGTACCGAGTGTTGCAGGTCTGGAGGAGGAGAGTCGGCACAGACAAACCGAACGAAAGATCTGAAGCGTACACAGGGAACCATGTAGGCCGTAAGGGAGCCCGCACCTCCCTGAGGTCTGGTACAGCCCCGAAAGAGCTGATTGAAGATGCAGGCGGCGATCGTTTACGTTTGCGTTTTTGGATTCGGATCCAGCCCCCAAAAATGCAGCTTGACCTCCGCTTCGCTGCGGCCAAACTGCCCGGTCTGCGGACCGGTGAGGGGGCATGAAGCACTTCGAGCTGCTCAACAGTCCTGAAGTCTACCTCAAGATCCGGGAGTGGCTCGCGGCCTGACCGAGGGGGCCCGCAGGCGCAGGCCGAAGGCGAAGGTCGTTCCCCGGCCCAGCTCGCTTTCGACGGTGATCCGGCTGCCGTGCAGCTCCACCAGCTTCTTGCTGATCGGCAGCCCCAGGCCGGTACCGCCGTATTTCAAGCCGATGTCGTAGTTGGCCTGCATGAAGTCGTCGAAGACGTGGGGGAGCCGGTCCGCGGCGATGCCGATGCCGGTGTCGGCGATCCGGAAGTCGATCGACACGGCATCGGATAGCAGCTCCCGGACTTCCAGCGTCACGGTCACAGACCCCTGCGCCGTGAATTTGATCGCGTTGCTCAGCAGGTTGGTGACGATCTGACCGATCTTGACCGGATCGCCGAGGACGGTGTCCGGCACCCGCTCATCGATGTGGACTCCAATCGAAAGGCCCTTCTCGTCGGCTTTCACTTGCAGGCTGTCGACGATCTGATGGATCAATTGCCGGAGGTCCAGGCTCCTCTCTTCCAGGGAAACCGTGCCGGATTCGATCTTGCTGAAGTCGAGGATGTCGTTGATCAGGGCGAGCAGGCTCTCCGAGGACGAACGGAGGATGCGGGCGAGCTTCTGTTGCTGCGCAGAAAGCTCCGTGCTTTCGAGGAGGTGGCCGACTCCCAGGATGGCGCTGAGCGGGGTGCGGATCTCGTGACTCATCATCGAGATGAAATCCGCCCTGGCCTTGGCCGCCTGCTCGGCCTTCTGGCGCTCGCGCACAAGCTCGCGCTCGTATTCCTTGCGATCCGTGGCATTGAAAACGGTGGTGCGGGTGAGCAGCGGGTTTCCGTCCTCATCCTTCTTGAGGACGGAATTGATCAGCGCCGGCAGGCGTACGCCGTCCGCACGGATGATGTCGACGGCGATCTCGCGTACCGTTCCCTGCATCCGCAGCAGCGGCGCGTAGTGCGTCTCGTGGAAGATCCGGCCTCCGGCGGTGAGCAGGTCCTGGAACCGCTTGCGGCCGACGAGGTCTTCCCTGCGATGGCCGGTCCAGTCGAGAAACGTCTGGTTGACCTTGAGGATGGTCCCGTCGGGCAGGGCCGAGATGTAGCCGCAGGGGGCGTTGTCGTAGAGGTCTTCGGCGCTTTCATCGATCAGGTCTGGCGGGGGTACATCCGGGGGCACTAGAGAAAATCCTTGATGGCGGCGATGGTCTCTTCCGGAGCGCTCAGGTTCGGACAGTGCCCGGTGGCCTTCATCAGCACCAGCTCGCTGCCGGGAATCTGCCGGTGCACGTACTCTCCGACCGATTGCGGGGCGATCGCATCGTCGGAGCATTGCAAAACCAGGGTGCGGGCCTTGACTTTCGGCAGGTCGGCCCGGTTGTCAGAGAGGAAGGTGGTGCGGGCGAAATGCTTCGCAATCTCGGGGTTGGTGCGGCAGAAGCTGTTGGTCAGCTCCTCCCCGAGCGCGGGACGGTCGGAGTTGCCCATGATCACGGGAGCCATGGCGCTGGACCAGCCCAGGTAGTTGCTGTCGAGCGACTCGAGGAGACCCTCGATGTCTTCCCGGGTGAACCCGCCGACGTAGTCTTCGTCATTGATATAGCGGGGCGAGGGTCCGACCAGGACCAGCTTTTCGAACCGATCGGGCTCCTGGATCGCCGCGAGAATCCCGATCATGGAGCTCACGGAGTGTCCGACGAAGATCGCGCGCGTCATCCCCAACTCGCGGCAGATTTCGAGCAGGTCGTCGGCGTAACCCTGCAGTGATTCGTATTTGCCGGGGTTCCAGGCGGCAGGGTCGGATTGGCCGGCGCCGACGTGGTCGAAGAGGACGACGCGGTACTCGTCCTCGAAGGCGGGAACGATCAACCGCCACATGTTCTGGTCGCAACCGAAGCCGTGCGAAAAGATCATCGCCTGGCCTGCCTCCCGACCCGAGACCTTGACGTTGTTCCTGGCCAGGACGCCCTTCATGGGGCCGGATGATACCACCCGGCTTTTCAGATCCAGTCAGGCGTCCGGCCCTCCACGGTGATGACGAAGAGCACGTCCGCGATCTTCTCACCGGCGAAGAGCTCCAGGGCCTCGGCCGGCACGGTCAGCTCCCAGGTCCCCCAGGGCTGGCGCTCGCGCATGCCCGTCCAGGCCGTGCCGCTGGAGCGCCGGGAGTCGATCAGGCCCGCACGCGGCTGGGCCGGCCCGCCGGTATCCTCGTGGCCCTCCTGCCGGAGCCGCAGGGTGAAGGTCAGGTCGTCGAGAGCCACCCCCTCCCGGCGCGAGAAGTAGAGTGCCACCTCCTGGATCTTCAGCTCCTTCAGGTTGGGCGGGAAGTCCTCCGGCACGGTGCGCCACTCCAGCGTCGCCGGCTTGCCGGGCTCGGCGTTGTGGAGGTCGTACCACTGGTCGGCGAACTGGTGGCGGAAGCTGAACGGCCGGTCGCCAGAGGTGCGCGGGTCGAGCTGCTGGATCACCAGCGGGCGCCGCACCGGGCTGTCGAGGGCGGTGTACTCGATGGTCACCAGCACGTCGGCGATGGTGCCGAAGTCGAAGGGGTTGGCCGCCCTGGGCAGGGCCAGGCGCCACTGGGTGTCGACGCCGAGGCCCTCGAACGGCGCCAGCATGTCGGACTGCGGGTCGAGCTCGAACAGGCCGGTCGCGCCCATGGGCGAGCTCAGGGCCACGGAGCGCGCCCCCTGGTTGACCGCCGGGGGCGTGCCAAGGCTGGTCTCGCTGGTGACGATGCGGGTGACGCCGGTGGTCGCGAGCGTCGCCCGGATGCCCTGGGCGGGAGGGATCAGGGCGATGACCGAGGTCCGCACCTGCCTGATCAGCCGCAGCCAGTGGCCGGGGAAGTCACGGTCGAACATCGCCAGGGGCGTGGCGAAGTAGATCTCGCCGGTCTCGCGGAAGGCCTGGAACTCGACGGGCGCCAGGCGCGCGAGCGAGATCGTCTTGGTGAGCTGGAGCTTCCTCCGGTCGGTGGTGAAGGCGTGCTGGTCGAGCTGCTGGAGGTCGCGCAGCAGGCGGGCGGAGCCGGTCATGCCCTGCCGGTCCGGAGCGGCGACGCCCGGGGCGCCATCGGTGGGCGCGGTCCAGTAGTTATCCTGGAAGAAGGCCGGCGGAGTCTCCTGGCGCTCGAACGCGAGCTGCCGGGCGGCCAGCTTGGCCATGGCCGTGGCCTGCTGCAGGAAGAAGGCGTAGACCCCCCGCAGCACGCCGCTCATCCAGTCGTAGAGCTCGTAGTTGGTGAACTTCTTGGCCAGGAAGTCGGCCGCGGCCGCGGCGTTGTCGGCCTGGAGCTTGGCGATGTCGCGCTCGCGCTGCACCAGCCGCACCTCCAGGTTGACGCTGGCGATCTGCTGGGTGCTGATCAGCACCTCCTGGCGCGCCAGGCTCTCCTGGAAGGCCCACTCCTGGCGCCGGCGCTCGTAGCTCGCGAGCGTGGTCAGGCGCGAGATCTCGTTGCCGAGGGCTGCCGCCGCCGAGGAGGCGGCGCCGGCGAGCGAGCCGAAGGCCTGGCTGGCGCCGCCCCGGGGGTCGGCTGCCGCGGCCGCCGCGGCCTGCAGGTTGAACAGGGCCGCGACACCCTGGAGCGTGGTGATGACCTGCATCATCTGGAGGGCCTGGGTCTCATAGGCGAGGTCGCCCTGGTCGAGGAGCCGGCGGTAGTAGGCGGCCTGGAGCTCGGAGCGGGCGAGCTGCAGCTCGGCGAGCTTGGCGTCGCCGCCCGCCTTCTGCACCTTGAGGTCGTGCCAGCGCACCTGGGAGTTGGCCACCGCCACGTCCTGGCGCGCGCGGATCAGGGAGTAGGCCTCGGCATCGCGCCGCTCCAGGGCTCCGAGCAGGGCCGACTCCATCTGCTGGGCGAGGTTGGCGAGCTGCCGCGCCCGCTCGAGGAGCACCGCGAAGCGGTAGGGGGTGGGCTGGAAGGTCACCGCTCCGGGCAGCACGATCTGGCCGCCGACGCCGAGCACCGGCAGGCCGGAGACCGTGTCTATGGGCGCCGAGTAGAGCGGGGTGTCGCGCAGGAGGCCGGCGATGTTGCGGCAGGTGCGCAGCTTGTAGAGGTTGAGCTCGATCTGCAGGCGCAGGGCCTCGAGCACCGGGTTGACGGGCACCCAGAAAGCGTAGGAGAGGGCGGTCGTGGCCTGCGGGGAGCGCGGCGCGGGCACCGGGCCGGCTGGCGCCATCGCCCGCACGGCCAGGCTCCCCTCGCCGCCATTCCCGTTGCCGCCGTCGCCGCCGAACCCGGCGCGGGCCGCGGCCAGCGACTCGGCTCCCAGGGCGAGCAGGCCGGCGAGCCGGAGCGCCCGCGCCGGAGCCGCCGGCATCGCCAGCATTGCCGGGGCGAGCGACTGGTGCTGGGGCACCTCGTAGCTGCCCGAAAGCTGGACCGTCCGCAGGTCGGCGAGCAGCTCGAGCCCGGTCAGGTAGAGCGTGCGCGCCCGCGCCAGCGACTCCGGCGTGTCGAGGGTGAACTCGGCGTCGGCGAACTCGCGCAGGCTGCCCACCAGCGACATCAGGGTGAAGCGGGTATGGGCGTTCCTGCGCGTAGCGGCGATGGCGTGGGGGTCCAGGGGGTCCTCGAGCCAGCCCTCGGCCTGGCCGTAGCCCGCCGGCAGGGCGGCGTCGAGCTCGAGGCCGTGAAAGATCTTGCGCTGGTCGGACGGCGCGCCGTAGTCGTAGACGGTGCGGAACCAATCGAGCGCGGCGGTGTGGTGCCCCTGGCGCTGGAGCTCCAGGGCGATCTCGACCGGCAGGGCGTACCAGGCCTCTTCCAGGTACAGGAGCGCCCCCGCGGGGCTCTGCTCGTAGGCCTGGCGGATCCGGCCGCGCAGAGCCTGGAGATCGGCGGTGGTCAGGCGCTCGGTGAGCTCGTAGGGACCGGCGTAGACCGGGGTCAGATCGGCGTCCGGGTTGGGCACCTGGGATTCGTTGTACGGCACGACCATCGACCAGATGGCCAGCTCGGGGCCCCGGCGGAACAGCTCCAGCCGGTTCTCGGCGTTGAGGACCGTGTGCATGTGCGACTCGGTCTTGCCGCCGGTGCTCTCGGTCAGGTTGTGCCAGGCGGTCCACTCCGTGCCGTTGGGCTCGGTCTGGCGGCGGTGCCAGATGGTCCTCTCAGGGCCGATGATGAAGAAGTCCAGGCAGCCATCGCCGTTACGGCCCACGGCGGAGGTGAGCGGATTGAAGGGGAGGCCGAAGTCCAGCCACGGCCCCCAGGGGCCGCCGACGGCGGTCTGGCGGGAGTGGTAGAGCTTGGCGCCGCTGCCCGCGATGAAGCTGATGACGAAAGCCTCCAGCAGGCCGTTCTGGTTTTCCCCCACCACCACGTGCCAGGCATTCGCGGGAAGACCGGTGAGCTCCCACGGTGTCCAGGACTCGCTGTTGGGTGCAACCTGGATCGAGCGCCAGAGCTTGCCTGTGGAGCCGCCCGCGATGACGAGGATCTCGAGGCGCCCGTCGGCGTTCCGGGCCACCTGCTTCCAGGAGATGCCGACGTCGGTCACAGGCGCCAGCTCCTTCCAGTCCTCCCAGCCGCCGCCCGGCTTCTGGCGCTTGCGCCAGAGCCTCTTTCCTACCTCTTCGGACCCGGAGCCGGAGATGAAGACGTCCAGCAGGCCGTTGGCGTTGCGCCCGACCTCGGGAGCGAAGTTCCCCTCCGGCGAGGGGTTCCCGAGGTTCTCCCAGGCCGACCAGGTCCCGGCCTCGTGGTCGACTTCCCGGATGTACCAGAGGTCATGGGTCCCGCCCAGCTCGACGACGACCGCGGTCTGTCCGTCGGCGTTCTGGGCCACGCGGGCCTGGGAGGCGTCGAAGGTTCCGACCGGGTTGCCGAGGTCCTTCCAGTCGCTCCACGCGCCGCCCGCCGCGGTCTGCGACTTGGTCCAGAGCGACGTGTTGATGTTGCGGTCGACGAAGATCTCCAGGCGGCCGGCGGGGTTCTTCGCCACGCCCCAGAGCAGCGTTCGGTCCTCGGCGCTGCCGCCCACCGGGTGCCAGCCGGGCTGGTAGCCGGAGTCGGGGAAGTGCTCCTCGATCCAGACGTCGCCCCGGCGCTTGACGCCCCGGAAGAGGGCCACGCCGGAGGGCGGCTGGATGCCGAGGTAGGGCTGGCCGTCGGCGGTCTGCTTGAGCCACAGCCGGTAGCCGGTCAGGTCGTCGGGCTGTTCGAGCACCACCGGCTGGGTCATCCAGGTGCCGGTGTCCAGGTTGTAGCGGGTGAAGACCAGGCGCTGGCGGGTGCCGGGCCGGTCCTCCAGGTCCTCCTCGACGCGGGCGAAGAGGTAGAGGTGGCGGCTGTCCGAGGGCGGCTGGTAGAGGGCCGCGCCCGGCAGGTCCACGGCCCGGGAGAGGCCGGGGATCTGATCCCAGAGCACGGTGCGCTCGGTCGCCGCCGGGGTGGCCGGGCGGGAGCCCCAGTAGACCCGGGTGGCGGCGCCCGGCGTGCGGCGGTTGCGGGCGAAGTAATAACGCACGGGCCTGCCGCCTTCCTCTCCCGCGGCCGGCGGCACTTCGGCCCAGGAGCCGACGCTCAGGTTGGCGACGTCCTGGAAGTAGTCGGCGTAGAGCCGGGCGACCTGCCGCGCCACGGCCGGAGTCGGCCGGCCGTGGGTGCGCAGCAGCTCCAGGGCCCGGCGCAGGCCCGGCGACTGGCGCCGCCTGAGAGACGGCCGCAGCACGTTCTCCGGGAACAGAAAGACGAACATGGCGGCGCGCCAGGCGCCGTAGGAGCCGATCCACTCCCACTCCTGGTCGAAATCCGGCGCCTCGAGCGCGAACGGGTAGGTGTCGCGGAGCTGGCCGGTGCGCACGGAGAAGAGCAGGGCCTGGAGGGTCTCGATCGCCTGGCCGATGCGTGTCACCTTCTGGCAAGGGCTCGAGCGGGCGTCGATCAGCAGGTGGTCGGTCACCCACTTGCCCTGGGCTTCGAGCCGCGCCTCCCGGTCCCACAGGGCGTGCGGGGCGTCGGCGGGCACCGAGGCGAGGAGCAGGGCGTCGCGCAGGGCCGGCAGGGTCGACTCCTCGGCGGCGCTCACCGAGCCGGCGAGAGCGGTGGCCAGGCTGCGCTCGTGGTCGATGCGCGCCTGCAGGCGGTCCCGCCAGGCGCGGCGCTCGGCCGCGGTAGCGCGCCAGGCCGGCGGCTCCTGCCCGGCGGGCGGCGGCACGGCGATAGGTCCGGCCGGCGGAATGCGGAAGTAGTCGGGGAGGAGGAGCAGGCCGCGCGTCTCCTCCTCCGCCCGCCAGCCGGCGAACGCCCGGCGCTTCCGGGCCTGCACCAGGATGCCCTCGAGGTC
>DASUNJ010000696.1:0-3996 GCA_036277235.1 Thermoanaerobaculia bacterium
GGAAGAAGCCGTCCACCAGGATCTGGTCGAGGTAGGCCCGGCAAAGCTCGTCGGCCAGCGCCCGGCCGTCGAAGTCGATGCGGGCGAGCGGCGACATCTCGGTGATCTTGGTGCCCGGGATGTAGTCCATCGTCAGGATGCGCGAGGTCGTGTAGTCGTCGATCGGCTGGGGCACGACAATCCGCTCGTAACGCTTGAGATTGTTGCCGAGGGTCACCAGGTTGAGGGCCTCGCGGCGGTAGTCGAGCTCGCGCAGCAGCGCCTTGCGGAACTCTTCCAGCATGTCCTGGAAGGCGAAGCGCCGGCCGATGTCGGTGTGCTTGTCGATGAAGCCGGCCATCTCGCGAAAGGCATCCAGGTCTTCCAGGATGATCTTCTGGATGCCCGGGCGCTGTATCTTGACCACCACTTCGCGGCTGTCGCGGAGCTTCGCCCGGTGGACCTGCCCCAGGGAGGCCGCGGCCAGCGGCACGTCGTCGAAGTCCGCGAAGGCCTTGGACAGCCGCACCCCCAGCTCGGACGAGACGATCTCCTCGACTTCGGCGAAGGGGAAAGGCGCGATGTTGTCCTGCAGCCGGGACAGCGCGTCCAGGTAGGGCTGCGGCAGGAGGTCGGACCGGGTCGAGAGGAGCTGTCCGAGCTTGATGAAGGTCGGCCCCAGCTTTTCCAGGTCGCGGGCGAGCTGCTCGGGATCGCCGGAGATCACGTCCGCGGACGCGGAGTCGTCCTGCGGCAGGTTCTCGTCCATCTGGATGGCCTGCGCGAGGTCGGCGCGGCCGTGCCGGATGAGCAGCGAAGCGATGTCTTTGTACCGCTTCAGATGGTGAGTCTTCAGAGCTCCGATCATCGGATGTTGGGAAATTGCAATGGATGTGCCATGACCGGCGAAACATCCGCGCCGCTCCCGCGTTCTGGAGAGAGACATGAGCCGCCAAGGTATCGTTTTCCTCCTTTCCTTCCAGCTTGTCCTCTTTGCCCTTCCCGCCGCCGCCCGTCGGGAGAAGCTCGCCCTTCGCGCCGACAGTCTGGAGCTGCCCGGCGCGCCCGCGTCCGTGGTCGCCGCGGATGTCAACGGCGACGGCCTGCGCGATCTCGCGGTCGTCATCGCCTTTACCCGCTGGGGGGAGGTCGGCATCGAGGAGTCGATCAAGATGGATGACGTCGAAGGGCTGGTCGAGGTCCTCACGGTCATCCCGTCCCTGGTGGACCGCCGCGAGCTGCGGGTGTTCCTGGGCCGGCCCGGCGGCGGCTTCGATCCCGCTTCGCGGTCGGTGGCGATCGAGCCCTCGGTGCTCTCGCTGGAGGCGGGACCTCCGGGCGCTCCGGTCGTGGCTCTGACCGACGAGGGCCTCTCCGCGCTCCATCTCCGGGACGGCAACCTCTCCTTCGAGCCGCTGATCCAGGAGAGGCCGGTGCTCGCCGGCACCGGCACGTTCCTCCCCAACCTGGGCCTCGTGAAGGATCTGGACGGCGACGGACGGATGGACGTGCTCCTCCCCACGGCGGAGGGAGCGTCGGTCTATCTCAGCGGCCCGGAGGGGCTCCGGCCCGAGCCGGCTTCCCGTCTGCGCTTCCCTCTCGACGGCCTCCAGGGCCGGTCGCGGCGCACCCTTTCCCGCTTCCATCCGCTGCCCGAGGTCCGGGACGTCGACGGCGACAAGCTCCCCGACCTGGTGCTGCGCCACGCCAGCGGCGCATGGGACGGCTTCCGCGTGCTGCGCAACCGGGGCGGCGGGCGCTTCGCCGAAGCCGTCGCTCCCCTGGGCGAGCACCAGGAGGACCGGCCCGACCAAACCAAGACCCCGATCGTGACCTGGTTCGGCGATCTGGACGGCGACGGCCGGGCCGAGTACGTGACCCAGGAGGAGCGCGGGCCGGGCGAGGACGCGGGGATGCGGAAGGAGATGCAGCACGCGAAGCGGCCGAAGTTCCTCTTCCGCGTCCACCGCTCGCGCCCGGACCTGGGGATGGAGCCGAAACCCTTTCAACAGTTCGAGGCCGAGGGCTACGCCTTCGATACCGGCGGCGAAGGGGGTGATGGCGACGAGGTTTCGATCGGGATGACGATGCCCGGCGGGTTCCAGGACCTGAACGGCGACGGCCGGATGGACCTGATCGCCCTGACGCTCGACTTCTCCATGCTCCAGGCGGTGAAAGTCCTGACGGTGCAGAGGATCGGCATCGGAATCGACTTCCACGTGCTCTGCCAGGGGCCGGGCGCGAAGCTCACGCCGGTCAAGGGGCTCGACCTGTCGGGCAAGTTCAACTTCAATCTGAACAACCTGAAGATCGGCCAGATCTCGCAGTTCGCCGGGGACTTCGACGGCGACGGCCGGGCCGACTTCACGCAGATGGGCCGGGGCAAGAGCGTGACGATCCATCGAGGCCGGGCGGATTGCTCGTACCCGGCGCAACCCGACCTCGCCCTGGAGCTCCGGGAAGCTCCTCGCGACCTCGCGCTGGTCCAGGTCCGCGACCTGGACGGCGACGAGCTGACGGACCTTCTTGTTATCCAACCGCAGGTGATCAAGGAGGCGAACGTGACTCCGCCCGTGCGTCTCGCCCTGTATCTCAGCCGGGGGGAGTCATGAAGAGGACGCTCGCGGGGCTATCTCTCTTGCTCCTTCTCAGCGGTGCGAAGAAGCCAGCCGCCCCTCCCCCGCCGCCCCCGGTCGGAGTGACCGCCGCCCGGAGCGGCGCCGCGGAGGTCGTCCGCGCCGTGCTCCCCGGCCTCCTCGCCGGGGTCGAGCTGCCCCGAGGAGCGGACGGGAAGCTGGATGTCGTCCTTCTCCTGCGTGCCGCGCCGAAGGAGGACGACCACGAGAGGTGGAATCCCTCCGAGGAATCGACGGACGAGGGTCCTCCCGGCGCGCGCTCCCTCCAGCTCCTCGATCTCACGGGCAGCCTTCTGCGTTCCCTGCTCCCGGAAGTACAGACCGGCACGCTGGGCGCCCTGGACCTGGACGGCGACGGTGCCGAGGAAATCCTGCTGGCCACCAAGGGAGAGCTGCGCTCGCTCGGCTCCGCCAGCCGGCCGTCGGAAAGGACGATCCTCGATCTCTCCGCGACTGACCTGCGCTTCCCTTCCCGCTGGCGGGACCAGCAGATCACCGGCGTCCTAGCGAGCGGTGTGGGAACGGTCCGTCTGTATCTCCCGAACGGCGGCGGGCTGGCACCTTCGGTCGAGCGCGAGCTTCCCTCCCGCGCCTCACGTGAGCGCTGGGGTATCCGCCTCACCAGCCCGCGAGTGCGCTCGGTCCGCGGGGACGGCGATCTCCTGGCCGCGGGTCCCGAGGCGGAAGGCAGGCAGCGCCTCCGCAGCCTCCTGATCGGCGCGGAGTCCACCACCGAGGTCTGGTCGCTCCTCCCTGGGCCCGAGGAGGTCGATACCGCCTGGTACGTGAAGATCGGCGGCCGGCCCTCGCTGATCGTCACCACCCACAGCGCGGACAAGATCGGGATCTTCGAGAGCAAGAAGCTGCGCGTCTTCCCCTTGACGGCCGACCGCACCCGCGCCGGCCGGCGTCCGCTGCTCGCCACGCAGACCACGAGCCACCGCTGGCTTCCGGTCGCCCCCCTCGTCACCGACCTGGACCGGGACGGCAAGGACGACCTCGTGGTGCTCCAGCACGACGGCATGGGCGGCGGCGAAATCGTCGCCGAGACCTTCTTCGGCAGGGGCGACGGCCGCTTCGAAACCCCAGGCCGCCGCCAGAAGTGGGACCTTCAGACCCGCGATTTCCACTATGGCCACGACCTGACCGGCGACGGCATTGCCGATCTCGCGGTCGTCGAGCCGCGGAGGCTGGTCGTCTACCCCGGCACCAAGGAGCCGCGCAAAGCGCTTCTGGAACGAAAACCGCTGGAGGTCCCGCTCAATCTCGCGGAGGAGGCCGGCATTCGCGGCCTGCGGGTCGCCGACCTGGACGGCGACGGTAGAGCCGAAGCGGTTCTCACCGGCTCGGCGGGGACTGGACGGGACGTGGTGATGGTGGC
>DASUNJ010000697.1:0-2651 GCA_036277235.1 Thermoanaerobaculia bacterium
CGGCATCCCGCGCTTCGGCAGGGACTTCGGCCCCGACAACTTCCCCCAGGAGACCGGGATCGAAGAGGCGGTCAGCTACACGAAAGGCTGCTACCTGGGACAGGAGGTCGTGGCCCGCATCCACTACCGCGGGGGCGTGCAGAACGTGCTGCGGAAGTTGACCTTCGAAGGGATCGAGCCCGCTCAGGGCGTAGCTTTGCTCCACGATGGACGGGAGGCGGGGAGAGCCACTACCGTGGTCGGCTCGATGGGACTGGGAATCCTCCACCGTCGTGCGGCCGAGCCGGGCACCCGGGTGGAGGTGGAGGGCGGGGGTACCGCCCTCGTCAGACCGTGAAGGACGAGCCGCAGCCGCAGGAGCCCTTGGCCTGCGGATTGAGGAACTTGAACCCGGCGCCGGCCACGCCCATCACGTAGTCGACCGTGGTGCCCTCCAGATAGCGGGCGCTGACCGCGTCGACGTAGATCGTCAGCCCGTTCTGCTCGTAGATCCAGTCGTTCTCTCGCGCCTCGTTCTCGTAGTCGAGGGCGTATTCGAAGCCGCTGCACCCACCGCCCCGCACCGCGATGCGGAGGCCGTGCGAGGCGTCGATCCCCTCCTGCTCGCGAGTGATCTTCACCATCTCGGCCGCCTTGGGCGTCAGCACGACGGGGGTATCCGCCTGGGGAGGCGTATGGGTATCGGACTGAATGGACTGCGTGTTCTCCATGATGCTTCTCCTCCACTGAGGGAACAGGTAGGGCCAGAGGGGAATTTCACGCTAGTTGAGCCCGGGTGTCAAATCCGCCGCGATATGATCCCCCCGTGCTGCGGGCCATTCTCTTTGATTTCAACGGCATCCTCGTCGACGACGAGCCGGTCCACCTGGAGATGTTCCAGCGCGTGCTCGCCGAGGAGGGGGTGTCGCTGACCGCGGAGGACTACTACCGCGACTATCTGGGTTTTGACGACCGGGGATGCTTCGCCGCCGTCCTCCAGAAGGCGGGCGAGCCGGCCACGGTCCCCCGCCTGATGCGCCTGATCGCCCGCAAGGCCAGCTACTACCAGGAGCGGATGCGCCAGAGCGGCTACCCGTTCTTCCCGGGCGCCGCCGAGCTGGTGCGGGAGCTGGCCTCCGCCGGCCGCATGCTCGGCATCGTCAGCGGCGCGCTGCGCGAGGAGGTGGAGAGCGCCCTGCGCCAGGCACGGCTCACGGACCTCTTCAAGCTCCTGGTCACCGCCGAGGACGTGAGCGAAGGCAAGCCCGACCCGGAGGGCTACCGGCGCGCGCTCGAAGGGCTCAACTCGCTGCCCCCGCTGCCGGAACGCCTGTTCCATCCCCACGAGGTGCTCGCGATCGAGGACAGTCCGGCCGGCCTCTCGGCCGCGACCGACCTGGGGCTGACCACGCTGGGCGTAGCCCACACCTACCCGCCCGAGCGCCTGCGCACGGCCGATGCCGTGGCCGGAAGCCTGGAGGGCATGACCGTCGAGCGTCTGGAGCGGCTCCTCGCCGAGGCGAGCCGGAAGTGAGCCCGCTGGACTCCGGGGTCCGCCGCCAGGCCGAGCAGTTCGTCCGCCCGCTCTACGCGGGGCTCGACGGCGTCCAGACCTTCGGCCAGGTGGAGCGGCTCCGCGCCCGCATCGCCACGATCCGTGACGGGACGGCTATCGACGAAGATCTGCTGGAGCTTTTGCTCCTGCTCCAGGGGGTCGTCGAGCGTCTGGGCTCCCTGGGTCCGGGGAGCCGGCTCGATCTCTTCCTCAAGGGCCTTGGACTGGCGGACGATCTCGCCCGGCGGGTGCGGGCCGGGCTCGGGCGGCTGCGGGAGGACCCCCGGGGCATCGAAGAGGAGCTGGTCCACGACGCCCTGCTCCTGGAATCGGCCGGCGTGGTCGCCACCGCCGAGCGGCTCATGGCGGCGGGCAAGAAGCGGACTCCCGTGGCCCGCGCCCTGGCGCAGCTCGATCCGGGTCCGTCCGCCGAGCGCTATCGTACGCCGCGCGCCGGGGCGTTGGGCGCGGAGCGCCGGAAGGAGGCCGAAAAGTGGATCGAGGAGCTGAGGAGGAAGGTGGCCGAGGAGGGGATTCAGTGATGTAGGGGAGGGGTTTACCCCCTCCCGGGCGGGGGCAAGCCCCCCCTACATACAGAGAATCGCTGTCAATTGATCGGGAGCCGTCCCCCGAACCCTTCCTCGTAGGTATGGAAGAACCCGATCGCCTGTTCCGGGAAGCGCCAGCAGTAATAGCCGTCGCCGCTGTCCCAGTCGACCAGCCAGAGCCCCTTGACCTCGCAGCCGATGGAGCTCACCTGCTTGGCCCAGAAGCTGATGATCTTCTGGTACTCGTCCTCGATCTCCTCCCGGCGGTCGTCCATCTCCTCCCGGCTCCCCACCGTCGTGGTCAGAGACTCGATCCGGCGCACGGCGGCCGTGGTCAGATCGCGCACGACCGGGAAAGTCGACAGAGCTTCGTCATAAGAGAAAATCCTTTTACTGCGCCGCTTCTGAGACATAAGAAACAGATTGTACCAGAGGCGCACCTGCGGTAGATTGGCGCCAGTGAATATCAAGGACAGCCCGACGGAGCGGGTATTGGGGCGCAGGGGCCACGTCGAGGTCATCGCCGGCGGCATGTTCTCGGGCAAGAGCGAGGAGCTGGTCCGGCGCCT
>DASUNJ010000698.1:0-5859 GCA_036277235.1 Thermoanaerobaculia bacterium
CCTGAGCCGGTTCTGATAGACTCCCGACTCGCTGTGAGCCTTCGAGCCCTGTCATGGACGCGCAGCCGGGCGACCCTCGGAATTCCCGGTTGATCGGCACGACCGTATCCCACTACCGCCTCCTCGAGCGCCTCGCCGCGGGTGTGAGGGGGGGCGCCGTATTCAAGGCCCAGGACCTGGAGCTCGAGCGCCTCGTCGCGCTCAAGCTCCTGCCCGCCGTCGGCCGCGAGGAGGACCGCCGGCACCTCGCCAGCGAGGCCGCGGCCGCCTCCGCGGTGGAGCACCCCAACATCTGCCCGGTGTACGAGGTCGGCGAAACCGAGGACGGCCGCCTGTTCGTGGCCATGGCCTTCCTCGAAGGGGAGACCCTGGCCGCGAAGATCGCCCGCGGCCCGCTGAAGAGCGAAGTGGCCGTCGACCTTGCCGGCCAGGTCGCGTCGGGGCTCTCCCGCGCCCACGAGCACGGCCTCGTCCACCGCAACCTCAAGCCGTCCAACGTCATGGTGACCTCGGACGGCCAGGCCCGCATCCTCGACTTCGGCACCGCCTCCCTGGACGACCGCACCCGCGTCACCGGCGAGAACACGCCGGCCGGCCTCCTCGCCTACCGCGCCCCCGAGCAGCTCCGCGGCGAGCCGGCCGACCTGCGCGCGGACGTCTGGGCGCTCGGCGTGATCCTCTACGAGATGCTGACGGGCCAGCGGCCCTTCCCGCACGGGGTGTTGGCCCATGCCGCCCATGCCGCCAATGCCGCGAATACTGTCGAGCTGATCCCACCGTCGGCCCTGCGCGAGGGCGTGTCCGCGGAGCTCGACCGGATCGCGGCGCGCGCCCTGGCGCGGAAGCGGGGCGAGCGCTACGCGCGCGCCGACGACCTGCGCGCCGACCTCCGTGCGCTCGGCGGCAGCAAGGCCATGGTGCCCACCTTCTCGCACTGGCCCGACGAGCTGCCGCCCGTCACCATGTTCAACGTCGTGCCGCGGGAGGTCGGTCCCTACCGCATGGGCGAGGTCCTGGGCGGCGGCGGCATGGGCATCGTCTACCGCGCCGAGGACACGCGGCTCGGCCGTACCGTGGCGCTCAAGTTCCTGCCCCCCGAGCTGACGCGCGACCCGGTGGCCAAGGCCCGCTTCCTCCAGGAGGCGCGCACCGCCTCGGCGCTCGACCATCCCAACATCTGCACGGTCTACGACGTGGGCGAGACCGAGAACCACCAGCTCTATCTCGCCATGCCCTGCTACGACGGCGAGACGCTGCGGCGCAAGGTGGAGCGCGGACCGCTGCCGCTGCCCGAGGCGGTCGACTACGCCCTGCAGGTGAGCAAGGGGCTGGCCAAGGCCCACCGCCAGGGGATCGTCCACCGCGACGTCAAGCCGGCGAACCTGATGGTCACCGGCGACGGCGTGGTCAAGATCCTGGACTTCGGCATCGCCAAGCTGGCCGGCGAGGCCGGGCTGACCCGCACCGGCAGCACCCTGGGCACGCCGGCCTACATGTCTCCCGAGCAGATGCGCGGCGGCGAGGTGGACGGCCGCACGGACCTCTGGGCCCTGGGCGTGGTGATGTACGAGATGGTCACGGGCCGGCGCCCGTTCCTGGGCGAGCACGAGTCGGGGCTGCGGCAGGCGATCCTGGAACAGGAGCCCGAGCCGCTGATCCGCCTGCGGCCGGATGCGCCGCCCGAGCTGGAGCGCGTGATCCAGCGGCTGCTCGCCAAGGACGTGGCGGACCGCTATCCCACCGCCGACGCCGCCGTGGCCGACCTGCGCCTCCTGGCCGGGGCCTCGTCGGGCTCGGTGCACACGCAGGCGACCGTGCCGATCCAGCCGCCGTCCCGCCGGGCGCCATTTCTCTGGGTGGGGGTGGCCGGTGCCCTGGTGGTGCTCGCCGCCCTCGGCGGCTATCTCCTGCGCTCGGGCGGCGGCCGTGCGCCTGTCCAGGCGAGCTTCACCCGCCTGACGGAGCAGGAAGGGGGCGAGATCTATCCGAGCCTCTCGCCGGACGGCAACTACTTCGTCTACGTGAAGGCGACCGAAGGCGGCACGGACATCTTCCTTCAGCGCGTCGGGGGCGGCAACCCGATCAACCTGACGCCCGACACACCCTGGGCCGACACGCAGCCGGCGTTCTCCGTGGACGGGCAGCAGATCGCCTTCCGCTCGGAGCGCGAAGGCGGCGGCATCTTCGTGATGGGCGCGACGGGCGAGTCGGTGCGCCGCGTCAGCGACTTCGGCTACAACCCTGCCTGGTCGCCGGACGGCAAGGACATCGCGGTCGCCACGGAGGGAGTCCTGGAGCCGGGCGTCCGCACCTCAGTGAGCGAGCTCTGGCGGGTCAGCCTCGCCACCGGAGAGCGGCACCTGCTCGCCCGCGGGGATGCGGTGCAACCGAGCTGGTCTCCGAACGGCCGCCGCATCGCCTACTGGGGGCTGTCCTCGGAGGGATCGGAGCGGGGCTTCTGGAGCGTGTCCGTGAATGGCGGCACGCCGGTTCAGGTCCGATCGGACAAGTTCCTGAACTGGAACCCGGTCTGGTCTCCCGACGGCGGCTGGCTCTACTTCCTCAGCGACCGCAACGGCAGCCTGAACGTCTGGCGGATCGGGATCGACCAGGATTCAGGCCGGGCTTCCGGAGATCCGGAGCCCGTGACCTCCTCGTCGCAGTCGATCCGGTTCCTGAGCATGTCCCGGGACGGCAAGCGGATCTCCTATGCCACGGACGAGCGCCGGGACACCCTGGAAGCCATGGCCTTCGACGCCGAACGGCTGGCGCCCGGAGGGGAGGCGGTCCCTGTCGTGCTGGGCGCCAAGGCCGTCCGCACCGTCGATCCGTCTCCCGACGGCCAGTGGCTCGTCTTCGACACCCTCCCGCCCCGGGAGGACCTCTTCCTGGTGAAGCCGGACGGCTCCGGCCTGCGGCAGCTCACCCGCGACGAGCACCGCGACCGCATTCCACGCTGGTCGCCGGACGGCCGGCGCATCCTCTTCTACTCCAACCGCAGCGGACGCTACGAGGCCTGGTCCGTCCCGCCCGACGGGAGCCGGACCGAGCAGCTCACGCAGAGCTCCGGCATGCAGCCGACCTACTTCGTCTGGTCGCCCGACGGCCGGCGGCTGGCATGCAGCCGCAACGGCGCGGTCCTCGTCGACCTTTCCCAGCCCGTGGTGGGGAGGACGTTCCAGCTCCTACCCGGCTCCGACCGGCTCGAGGGCGACTTCGGGCCGACCTCCTGGTCTCCGCACGGGCTGGCCGGGGTCCTCACGCGCAAGGACTTCTCTCTCCTCCCCGGGATCGTCGTCTACTCGTTCGAGACCCGGCGGTTCGAGCGCCTGACCGACCGTGGAGAGAGCCCGATGTGGCTTTCCGGCCTGCCCGTGCTGCTCTACCCGGAGAGCGGAGCCATCCACGCCTTCGACCTGCGTACGCGGGAGAACCGCAAGCTCCTGACGCCTCCGCCCGGCTCCTCCTATCTGTTCGCGAATGCCAGCCGGGACGCCCGCAGCCTCTACCTCGTCCGGCGGAGCGACGAGGGCGACGTCTGGATGATCGACCTGGATTGAACCGGGATTGAACGAGATGCCCCGGCGAGGGTATAGTCTCCTGCGAACCCGACAATGAACATGATCTCCAGGAGGTGATGAACGTGGCCTTCAGACATTCGGATCTCCTCGTCGACATACTGGCGAGCAACGGCTGTCCCGATCCCTCGCGGCCGCCTTGCCCCCCGCCCTCGAAGCGTCAGTGCCCGCCCCCGTCGATGCCGCCGCCGACCGGCGTGCGCGTGGCGATGCCCCCGGGTGGGTTGACCCTCTTGCAGGAGCAGCTCCGGCAATCGGTCAACGGCTGATCGTGGAGCTGGACCGGCGCGCCTTCCGCGCCAACCCCGCCTTCGAGCTGGTGCTCTTCGACCGTCTCGAACCCCGGGAGAGGGAGACGCTCGCCGAGCTGCGCAAGGACCCCGACTTCTACGGCATCCTGCGCCCCCGTCCGGGCGAGGCGGCGGCGCTCGGCGTCAAGTCGGTGGACCGCGAGACCGCGCTGCTCTTCCTCACCCTGCGCGAGCCCGGAGCGCTGCCGTCCTACATGAAGACGATGCTCGGCGACGGCGCGCTGCGCGTCGTCGCCCGCCTCGTGGCCGATGCCATCTTGGAAGTCGAAGAAGATGGGCGGTTCATTTCCGGCGCGGCGGCCCTGGCGCTGTTCGGGGAGCGCCGGTCCGGACAGAACGGCACAGGGGGGCGGCTCGCCGAGATCTCCCTCGCGGCGCTGCGCTACGCCCAGGGCCTCGCCGAGGACGACCCGCTCGCCCTCTCCTTCCGCCTCTACGGCTACAACCGCCGGCCCCTGACGCCGGCCTGGAAACGGCTCCTCCCCAAGGGGGACGACGTGCTCGCCTGGCTCGGGGTCGGACCCGGCGGCAGGCATCGCTCTCTCCTCGACCGGGGCTGGGAGCGGACCGGCAGCTCCGTCGAGTGGTGGCTGAGCTGGCGCTCGCGGCAGGGGGGCGATCTCTCCGGCGGTGGCGGCGCGACCTGGAAGCTCTACGTCAGCCCCGTGCCGGAGGCGCTCCCCGAGAGCTTCGGCGACATCCTGGAGGCGCTGGCCGCGGCGAAGGCGGCCCAGTTCAAGGTCGGAGCGGACGCCCTGGGCATCCTGCGCGCCGACAAGATCGTCTCCTACTTCCCGAGCTTCGAGCGTCTGGCAGCAGCGGCCGAGGCGCTGGAAGCCCGCCTCTCCGGCATCCCCGCTCAGGGGGTACCGTTCACCTCCGAGATCGGCGGCGACGGCCTGCTCTCCTGGGGGGTCGATCCGCCGCGGGAAGAGACTTCCTTCGGCGGCGGCGAGAGCTGGCGGCTCTGGCTGACCCACCGGCTGTCGAGGGCCCTCCTGTCCGCCCGCTCCACGGCCGCCGAAGACCCGTGGCGCTTCGCCCTGGAACGCGTCCGCCTCGAGGGCGTGGACACCGACACCTGGACCCCGGGCGCCCTGCTCTGGAAGAGGAGCTGACCCCGATGGCGATCACCGACCCCCTGGTCCTCCCTCCGGACGTGATGCTGCTGCCCGTGGCGGAGCTGCCGGAGGACGTGCGGCGCCAGCTCACCTGGGAAGAGGGGGACTACGCGGTCACCCGGCCGCGGTCGCGTACGCCGTCGCGCATCGTGGACGCGGGAGCCGCCGACCTGCTGAGCCAGTTCCGCGAGCCGGTTACGATCGTCGAGGCCGTGATCCGCTTCAGCCGCGAGCGCGCGCTCGATCCGGAGACCACGCTGGAGGAGGCGTACCCGCTGCTGGAGCGCCTGCTGGCCTCCGGCTTCCTGGTCTCCGAGGGCTCGGACGACGCCGGAGCCATCCGCGAGTCGCTCCAGCCGGGCGAGGAGATCGCCGGTTTCGAGGTCCTGGAGTGCGTGCAGGGCCTGGAGGACACCGAGCTCTACCAGGTGAGATCCGCCGAGGGAACGGCCGCTCTCAAGATCGAGCGGCCCCAGGCGGCCGGCCGTGCCGCCAACGACTTTGCCAGAGAGGCCGCGATCCTGGAGCACTTGGCAGGTGAAATCGCGCCGCGCCTGCTGGCCCGCGGCGAGGTCGCAGGCCGGCACTACCTCGCAATTGAATGGTCTCCGGGAGTGGACGGCTATGTCGCCGCCGCGGAGCTGCGGCGACGGCAGGACCGGGCCGGTCTGCTCGCCCTGTCTGGCTCGATCCTCGACGCCTACGCGCATCTGCACGACCGGGGCGTGGTGCACGGCGACGTCCATCCGCGCAACATCCTGGTCTCCGCGGCCGGCGAGGCCTGCCTGATCGACTTCGGCATCGCCCGCTGGGAGGGGAGCCCCGCCGAGATCCCGCGCCCCTGGCGGG
>DASUNJ010000699.1:0-2076 GCA_036277235.1 Thermoanaerobaculia bacterium
AGACCCTTGCCGGAGAGACAGTTTTTACCGTCGGTAGTTGGCGGAGGGGAGCTCACTCGCCGCGAACATTCTTTGTGCGCCGGGAGACCGGTAGGTGGTAGCCGATGAAAGAGCGGTACGTCGAAGGTCTAGCCAATCACGACGACCCCGAGTCATGCGTGGGCGGCCGTAAGGCCGTCGGCGAAGCGTTGACAGGGGCACAGGCGGGCAGGGTATCGAGCCTCGAAAAGTTTACAGTCCGGGGTGCCGACGCTGTAAAGAGCTGCGGAAGGCAACACGGGCCGGCGCGCCATGGCGAGCGTCGGTCCGGCCCCGCGTGGTCAAAGACCCCTCGCACGCTTGGAAGCCATCTACACGGGAACCGGGAGATCCTCTGGTCGTCCGTCGGCCGCGTGCCGGCGGACCGCATCGGGAAGGCAACCGCCGGAAGCCGATGATGTACGACCAGGGGAAGTCGGACCCGACCATAGTACCGGGGAAGTCGCCGAACAAGGCCGGGCGACCGGCGGCGGAGGCGATGGAGGGAAGGGGCGGGGCCAAGGGGAATGCGGGCCAGCAACGCACGCGCCAGACGCAGAGCTGGGTAGGCGTGTCCCAGGCGCTGGACCGCATACGGCAAGCCGCAAGGCGGGATAGGAAGGCGCGGTTCACCGCCCTCCTGCATCACGTGACCGTCGACCTGCTCCGGTGGGCCTTTCTCCAGTTGCGGCGGAAGGCGGCACCGGGGGCGGACGGGGTCACGTGGGCGCAATACGAGGCCGGCCTCGAGGAGAACCTTCGGGACCTGCACGTCCGCGTCCAGCGGGGGGCCTACCGGGCATGGCCGTCGCGGCGCCAGTACATCCCGAAGCCGGACGGCCGCAGGCGGCCGCTCGGCGTCGCGGCGCTCGAGGACAAGATCGTCCAGCGCGCCGTCGTGGAGGTACTGAACGCCATCTACGAGACGGACTTTCTCGGCTTCTCCTACGGCTTCCGGCCGGGGCGCTCGCAGCACGACGCGCTCGACGCCCTGGCCGTGGGTCTCCAGCGGAGAAAGGTGAACTGGGTCTTGGATGCGGACATCCGGGCGTTCTTCGACAGCCTCAGCCACGCGTGGCTGATGCGGTTCCTGGAGCACCGGATCGGGGACAGGCGCGTCCTGCGCCTGATCGGCAAGTGGCTGAAGGCGGGGGTCCTGGAGGACGGGACGTGGGCGCCGTCGGAGGAGGGCACGCCCCAGGGTGCGGTCATCTCGCCGCTCCTGGCCAATGTCTACCTCCACTACGTCTACGACCTGTGGGTCGAGCGCTGGCGACGGCGCGAGGCCCGGGGCGAGATGATCGTCGTGCGCTACGCGGACGACACCATCGTCGGCTTCGAGGATCATGCCTGTGCCGAGCAGTTTGCCCGGGATCTCGCTGAGCGCCTCGACCGGTTCGCGTTGACCCTCAACGCGGACAAGACGCGCCTGATCGAGTTCGGGCGGTTCGCCGCCCAGGATCGGGCGCGGCGTGGGCTCGGCAAGCCGGAGACCTTCCAGTTCCTGGGCTTCACCCACATCTGCGGCAAGTCCAGGGCCGGAAAGTTCCTGCTGCTGCGCCATACCGCACGCACGCGCCTGCGGGAGCGGCTGAGGCAGATCAAGGTCACGCTGCGACGCAACCGCCATCGGCCGATCGCCGAGCAGGGGCGGTGGCTGGGCCGAGTCGTGAACGGCTACTTTGCTTATCACGCCGTGCCCACCAACTGCCGCGCGCTCAACTCTTTCTACCGGGAGGTCGTCCGCCATTGGCTGCGCGCGCTGCGTCGCCGCGGCCAGCGGCACCGGCTGACCTATCGAAAGATGTTCGAGATCGCGGCGACCTGGCTGCCCGCGGTCCGCGTCCGACACCCCTATCCCGCGGACCGCTTCGCCGTCAGACACCCGAGGTGGGAGCCCAGTGCGTGAGTAGCGCACGCTGGGATCTGTGCGGGGGGCGGTCAGCAATGGCCGTCCCTACCGCGACTCGCTGAGGTTCGCTGAACGACCCATTGGTGCCCAACCGCACCGGCGCAGCTGCGTGCAACGAGCGGCGAGAGCTTTCTGACCCTGCCCCA
>DASUNJ010000700.1:0-6818 GCA_036277235.1 Thermoanaerobaculia bacterium
CGCAGCGAGATCCCCTCTTCCGGCTGAATGCGGATCACCAGCACGTTGGGCTTGAGCTGCTCGACTGGAGTCTCGCGGAACATCACGAACGGAGCGCTCTTGAACTGGATCGCGATCTCGGTCACGCGGCGGGGCAGCCGCTTGCCCGTGCGCAGATAGAACGGAACGCCCGCCCAGCGCCAGTTCTCGACGAGCAGCTCGAGCGCCACGAAGGTTTCGACGGCGGAGTCCGGATTCACGTTGGGCTCCTGCCTGTAGCCGGGCACGCGCTTGCCTTCGAGCTCGCCTTCGCCGTACTGGCCGCGGACCGCGGAGCGCAGCACGTCCTCATGATCCAGCGGCTTGATTCCGCACAGCACCTTGACCCGTTCGTCGCGCACCGCATCGGGAGCGAACGAGGCCGGCGGCTCCATGGCGGTGATCGCGAGGAGCTGGAACATGTGGTTCTGCACCATGTCGCGCAGCGCTCCGGCCTCCTCGTAGTAGCTGCCGCGCGCTTCGACTCCGACGGTCTCCGCGACCGTTATCTGCACGTGATCGACGTAGCGCCGGTTCCAGATCGGCTCGAAGATGCCGTTGGCGAAGCGGAAGGCGAGGATGTTCTGGACCGTCTCCTTGCCGAGGTAGTGATCGATGCGGTAGATCTGCTTCTCGTCGAGCACCTTCAGGATGTCGCGGTTGAGCGCGCGGGCCGATTCGAGATCGTGGCCGAACGGCTTCTCGATCACGACGCGCCGCCACTGGCCGTCGCGCTCTTCGACGAGCCCCCTCTCGCCGAGCTCCTGCACGACTTGGCAGAACTGGCTTGGCGGAACCGCGAGATAGAAGAGGTAGCAGCCCTGCGTCTTCCATGTCTCGTCCGCCACTTGCAGATGCTCGCGCAGCTTCTCGAAGGTGGCGTCGTCGTGGAAGTCTCCCGCCACGTAGGACAGCCGCGGGATCAGCCACTCGACGACCTTGTCTTCGAGCTCGCCGGTCGCGAACTCCTTCATCTCGTCCCGGATCTTGTTGCGGAAGTCGTCGTCCGTCATCTCGGAGCGGGAGACTCCGATCACCGCGAAGTCCTCCGGCAGCAGGTGATTCGTGGCGAGATTGTGGAGCGCAGGGATCAGCTTGCGCTTGGTGAGATCGCCCGAGGCGCCGAAGATCACCATCGCGCAGGCAGGCGCCGGCACTCCATGGTTGGACGGGGGAAGATCGGTTTCGTCCGCCATGGCTCAGCCTCCACTCGGCCGTTCGACGTGTCCGCCGAACTTGTGACGCATCGCGGAGAGCACCTTCTCGCCGAAGGTGTGCTCCTGCCGCGAGCGGAAGCGGGCGAAGAGAGAGGCCGCGAGCACGTTCACCGGCACCGCCTCTTCGATCGCGGTCTGCACGGTCCACCGTCCCTCGCCCGAGTCCTGCACGAAGCCAGTGTACCCGTCGAGGTCCGGGCTTTCGGCGAGAGCCATGGCGGTCAGATCGAGCAGCCAGGACGTGACCACACTCCCCCGCCGCCAGACCTCCGCGATGTCCGCGAGATCGAGCTCGAAGCGGTGCTCCTCGGGCAGCTCCTTCGAAGCCGCGTTGCGGAAGATGTCGAAGCCCTCGGCGTACGCCTGCATCAATCCGTACTCGATCCCGTTGTGAACCATCTTGACGAAGTGCCCGGAGCCGGCCGGACCGCAATGGAGATAACCATCCTCGGCCGTGCTCTTGCGGTTCTCCCTGCCCGGCGATGGAGGAATCTCTCCGCGTCCCGGAGCGAGCGTCTTCCAGATCGGATCGAGACGCTCGACGACTTCGCGGTCCCCGCCGATCATCAGGCAATACCCTCGCTCCAACCCCCACACGCCGCCGCTCGTTCCGGCATCCACGTAATGGATGCCCTTCGCCCGCAGCTCGCGAGCGCGGCGCACGTCGTCCTTGAAATGAGAGTTGCCGCCGTCGATCACCACGCCCCCCTCGCCGAGCCGCTCGCCGAGGTCCTGGATCACCGCTTCCGTTATAGGTCCCGCGGGGACCATGGCCCAAGCCGTCTTCGGAGAAGCGAGCTTCGCGACGAAGTCCTCCATCGAAGCCGCGCCTATCGCGCCCTCTTTCGCCAACTCCCCCACCGATGCGGGATTGCGGTCGAACACCACGCACTCATGCCCCCCGCGGAGCAATCGGCGAACCATGTTGCCCCCCATGCGTCCGAGCCCGATCATGCCGATCTGCATTGCGCCCTCCTTCCTGCCGTCCGGGGCCTAGTGTATCCGGGTCCCCCCATCCCGATGTCTACCTCCGGGTAGAGACGCCTCAGTCCGCTGGCACGAACCTTCCGGGTGTACAGGGTCGAGGCGTCTCCCCACGTTGGTTTCGCCCACCCCAGCGACCCGCCAATGCCACAGTCCTCAAAACTCTGGACGACGATATTTCCACGACGCACTGCCGCGTCGGTGGTGCCTGGGGCCATGAGACGCCCCGACCCTGTAAACCCGGTACGCTTGGTGGTAAAGGACTGAGGCGTCTCTACCGGCCTGATCAGCCTAGGCACTCGCTCAATACGGTCTCGGCTACGGCCAACTCTGGTGAGCAGCGAGTTCGTTCAGACTGATCGACACATCTTCGCTCTTTGGCGACAGGCTGGGGTCGAGTTCCAGGGCTTCGCGGTAGGCGGTGATCGCGGCTGAATAGTTCTTGGCTAACAAGTACCCATGCCCCCGTAGACGAAAGGCGACGGAGCGCTCGCGTGCGCCAGCCCGGGTAGCTTGCCAGTGGGCGGCATCATTGGCCCGCCAGCCGGCGTTGTAAAAATCCTTGGTGCGCCGAGCCTTGGCCTCCGCCTCGGTACTGAGAGAGAGCCAGTCATCCCAGTGGCCGGAGAAATCAAAGAAGAATTTCAACGCAATGCACACGGTCTGCAGGCGGCGGTTGTCGCCCTCAATCAGCAACGGTAGGGCGGCGCCAGGAGAAGGAGCTTGTGGGCATCTGCTTCAGGATATCAGAGGCCCCCTCCCCTGCCCTCCCCCGCTGCGCGGGAGAGGGAGTCCCCCTCCCGCCCGGGAGGAAGACGAGTTGTAACCGTTGGGGACGGCGCCATCCCCTTTGCGGCGCCCTGCGGGGAGTGGGGACGACCCGCAACCACTGGGGACGAGGTGCTAACCACAGCGGGCGGCTTGCCCGCGCCGGGGCTGGCGCGCCCGCGTCGCGGACGACACGCCACCGCCGCTCATGACTCGCCCGCTCCGCGGGCGGCGTGTCCGCTGCGGGGATGGGCTCCTACCCGCCGCTTGCGTCTCGCCCGGAACGCGGATGGCGCAGAACGGCAGGGTAGGGGGCCGTACCCGGCGATTGCGCGTCGTGCGCACCGCGGACGGAGCGTGATCGACGCGGGCATGTTCCCCGCGCAGGTGATGGCTCCTCCCCGGCCCTCCCCCGCTGCGCGGGAGAGGGAGTCCCCCCGCCCGCAGAGAAGTTCGGCGTTCCGTGCCGTTTCTTCGGGCTGGCACGCCGCTTTTTCGGCGCGTGGCCCCGTTTTGGCGTGCGTGGCGCCGAAGTTTCGGGGCGACGTGCCGCTTTTTCGGCGTGACGCGCCGGAGTTTGGGGGCCACACGCCGCTTTTCGGGCGCGCCGCGCTGTGTTTCCGGCGCGGCAATCTGCCGCCCGCGGCCCTCCGTTTGCATATCCGCGAAGGCATGAACAGGTACTTCTACGTCATCGCAATCTTCTCGCTCCTCGCCCTGCCCGCCGCAGCCCTCGCCGAGGTCGGAATCGCCGGCACGGCCGGGACGCTCGGGCTCGGGGCCGAGCTGACGATCGGAGGTTCGAGCCAGCTCGAAGGGCGGCTCGGAATCCACGGCTACGAGTATTCGGAACGGCGCGAGGCGAGCGACATCGAGTACGACGGCGAGGCCAGCCTCCGCACCGCGACCGCTTTCCTCGATTGGCATCCGGGCGGTCGGAGCTTCCGGCTGACCGGCGGACTCGTCTACAACGCCACCGAGGTCACGGGGAGCAGCCTGGCGCCCGCGTCCGGGGTCTACGACATCGGCGGCGTGCCCGTGCCAGTGGCGCTCGTGGGCACGCTCGACGGCAAGGTCGAATTCGATCCGATCGTCCCCTACGCCGGGCTGGGCTGGGGGCGCGCTCCGGGCTCGGGGAGCGGGTTCGGAGTGACGCTGGACCTCGGCGTGATCTTCCAGGGCGAGGGCGAGGTGACGCTCACCCCCATCATCCCCGCCGGCAGCCCGCTGAACGAGCCGCTGGCCCGCGAAGCGCTGCAGATCCTCATCGAGCGCGAGGAGCGCGAGCTGCAGGAGGACATCGTCGACTACGACATGTACCCGGTGGTGTCGCTCGGGATTTCGTACCGGTTCTGAAATGAAAGCGCCCCGGGAGTCACGCGGCATGCCGGGGATGGATCACGAGCTCCACGTCGCAGCCGAGAAGATGGAGAAGCGCCACGAGTTGGCCGAGGCTCTTGCGGGTGTTCGCAGGGTCGAGCAACCGGTAAAGCTGCGGCACGGAGGTGCCGAGACGCCGCGCCAGCTCCCGACGGCTGAAGCCGGACTGGTCGACATGCCGAAGCGCCTCCACGGTGAGCTTGTGGATGAGAACCTCGGCGAGGTATCCAGGGTCCCGGTTGCATTCGAGGGCGTGGTCGATGTGCACGGAGCCTTCAGCACCCGATTCGAGGACGTAGGTGGCCGCTTCGTTCGCAAGCTCCCTGTCCACGTACGCCTGCACGAGGCGGTCCTCGCGCGTCGGCTGCGGGTCGAGCCTGGCGAAGGGGACGGGCAAGATCTTCCCGGACTGCACCGTGAGCTCGATCTGCCTTTTCCGGTTGTTCACCGTCACGCTGCGGATCTTCATAGGATGCCTTCCAATTCCAGCTCCGCAATGAGCTCCAGCAGTCTCGCCGTCGGGCGTCCCTTCATCGGCACGCGATCATCCAAGTTCCACTTCACAACCAGCTTCCCGTCTTTGTACACGTGGACATGGCGGGGACTGTGGTCGCCCTTCCAGGTCACGAAGATGAAGTTACCCCGCCTGGTCTTCCCCACTGCGAGACGTTACCACGGAAGGTAACAGATGGCAACTAGTCGTAGTGCTTGGTCATCGGCCAGACCTGCCGGATCGGCGCCTTGAGCCCGCGGGCGATCCAGACGGGCAGGTTGTCCTCGTACGGCATGCAGCGGCCGCCACAGTGAACCTCGCCCGCCTGCCTCACGTCCCTGAACCCCTGCCGATGATCCTCGGCATCGCCGCCGATGATGATCAGGGGGTCGCCCGAGCCCTGCGGTCCCCAAAGGAAATAGCTGTTGTGGCCAGAGGAGGCTTTCGGAAGACCGTACTTCTTCCCCAGCAGGTCGACGGCGCCGGCCTCACCGTAGTTCTGACCGTAGATCCCGGCAGTCGCCTGCTCCTCGGGCGGCAGCGAGCGGTAGACGCGGGCCACCTCGGCGACCATCTCTTCCCAGCCGTGCATGTCCGCGAAGTGCTGCGGCAGCGCGCCCATGTCGTGGCGCTCTTCCGCGCTCACCTGGATCCCGAGCGCACGCATGTAACGGGTGAAGGTCTCGACCGGCAGGATGGGGAGGGTCAGAGGAGCCGTGGCCACTCCTCCCATGACGAGCAGGACAGCCAGGACCGCTCGCAGAGCCGGCCTTCGTATCCAGCCTTCGATCGCCGTGGCTCCCGCGGCGAAGAGCGGCGGATAGGCCGGCGCGAGGTAATAGGCCTTGGAAATCTGGGAAATCAGCACCAGGAACGCGGCGACGTAGGCCCAGGCCAGCACCCGGTACCTGGAGCGGAACAGCCAGACGAGGCCGGCCAGCCAGACCGGGAAGGTCAGCGGGTGCATCTGCTTCACCTGCGCACCGAAGAACGCGAGCGGCGAGAGCGCCACGTTCTTGAAGGCCGTGGCATTGCGCACGAACTCCGCCGTGGGCCAGCCGTTCGCCATCTGCCAGAGCACGTGCGGCAATGCGAGGAGGACGGCGATGGCGCCTCCGATCCAGATCCAGCGCTCGCGGAAATGCCTGCGCTCCGGCGTGAGCAGCAGGCCCACGAACACTCCGAAGCCGAAGAAGAGAAGGCTGTGCTTGTTCTGGAGGCCGAGCCCGCAGATGAGACCAAAGAGGAGCCAGAGCTTCGGATCGCCGCCGTTCACGATCTTCACGACGACCCAGGCGCCCAGCGTCCAGAAGAGGACGTCGAAGGAGTTCATGGAGAGGATGTGGAAGAGGAAGAGGTAGACCGGAGCCACGAGCGCGCAGAGCGCGGCCATGCCCTGCGCCCAGCGGCCGCCTCCCATCTCGCGGGCGATGCGGGCGCACAGCCAGATCACCGCCATGCCGGCGAGAATGGATGGAAGCCGCGCCGCCGCCAGCGATTCGCCGAGCAGCCCGCGGGTGACGCGGGCGATCAGGGCCACGAGCGGCGGATGGTCGACGTAGCCGAAATCCAGGTGCTCGCCGCAGGCGATGTAGTAGAACTCGTCGCGAAACCACCCGTAGGAGTTGATCGCGGCGAGGTGGAGCGCGGCGTAGAGGAGCATGACCGCGGCCACGAACCACCTCCCGTCCCGCGGGCTCTGCTCCGGATTTTGGTACTCTCGCGGGTATGACGCCAATCCGGTGGACACCGCTCTTCCTCCTTCTCCTGGCTGCCGGCTGCGCGGAGCGCGCGGATCGGCCGCGGACCTCGGCTCAAGGGGCTTCCTCGATGGATCGTGCCGCTGAATCTTACGTGAAGCTCGTGCTCGCCGTGGGCCAGCACGATCCCGACTATGTCGATGCCTTCTACGGCCCGCCGGAGTGGAGGACCGAAGCGGAGGCGGCCAAGCGCCCGCT
>DASUNJ010000701.1:0-4765 GCA_036277235.1 Thermoanaerobaculia bacterium
GTGAACTTGATGCGGCCGAGCACTTCGTCGGCCTTCACCGGCTGCGCTCCCTTCTGGAACATGCCGTGAAAGCGGAGGTTTTTCCGGATCTCGTTTTCGGCGCTGGTCAGTTGCGCCTGCGAGACGTCCAGCAGCACCACCTGATGGCCCGTCTGGGCGAGGTTCTGCCCGAGCCCGATGCCCATGACGCCGGCACCGACGACGCCGACTGTCCGAATTTCCATGTCAACTCCTCCTAATTTCTCTTCTAGAATCCAGAGTCACGAGCAGGCCCTGGTTGGGCTCGTAGTAGTAGGCGTTGCGGACCGGCCGGATCTCGGTCTGCGCGAGCTTCAGCTCGGCCTTGTGGACGATCGTTGCCAGCGCGACCTTGATCGCGACGATCGCGAAATCCTTGCCGGCGCAGTCGTGGGCGCCGCTCCCGAAGGGGCTCCAGGCTTCCGCCGGGGGCTTCTGCTTCTGGTAGAAGTGGCTCGGATCGAAGCTCTCGGGATGGGCGAAGAGGTCCGGGCGCACCGACTGGGCCGGGTAGGAGACGGCGATCAGGGAGCCCTCGGGGAGGAGATAGCCGCCGAGCTCGAATGGTTTCTTCACCTTCCGCAGGCCGGTGACGAGGTTGTTGGGGCGCCGGCGCAGGCCCTCGTAGACCACCGCGTCGAGGTAGGGGAGGTCCGCGAGGTGCCCGCTCTGGAGATCTCCCTGGCCGAGCACGGTGTCGAGCTCCTGGCGCAGCCGCGCGAGCGCTTCCGGGTGGGTCAGGAGCTCGCCCAGGGTCCAGGTCATCGCGTTGCCCGTTTGCTCGTGGCCCTGGAAGAGCATGTCGAGGATCTCGCTGAGGATGACCTCGCGTCCGAGCTGGCTGCCGTCCCGGAGCCGCGCCCTGGCCATGCCGAGCACGAAGCCGTCGGCCTCCGGCCGATCGGCTTGGGCGAGGAGCTTGTCGATCTCCTGCAGGAACGCCGTTCGGACCTTCTCGCGCCGCTGCTTGACCTTGCGCCAGGGGCTGCCCGGGAAGTCGAGCTGCAGGCTGGTGTGGGGGACGGTCAGCGAGCGCAGGCCTTTGAAGGCGAAGTCTTCATAGAGGTCGGCGAGCTGCCGGGCCCTCTCCGGATCGACGCCGTTGAACAGGAGGCGGATCAGCGCTTCGAGGGAGACCTTCTGGAGCGCCAGCACCAGCTTGAACGGTTGATTGCGCGGCCACTCCGCGAGCCTCCGCTCGGTGATCCGGCGGATGCCGTCGACCTGGCGCTGGCTCTCTTGCGCGCCGAGATACGGTGCGATAACGTCCCTGCGCTCCTTGTGGGCAGGTCCGTCGAGTTGCGAGGTGGCGCCCCGTCCGAGCACGGGGGCGATGCTGAAGCCCTCGATTTCGCCGCCGGACACGACGTCGGACGGTGCTTCGAGCACGGCGTTGACGAGATCCGGCGAGCAGATGTAGGTCCAGTTCCCGAGGCCCGGTATCCGCGTTGTAAAGATATCGCCGCACTCGCGAAAGGATTCTTCATAGAATTGCATCGTATTTTTGACGAAGCGCCGCGTGTGCGACACTAGCGAGCCCGCGGGACGGGGGATTTCTGACGCCGGTTTCATCGTTGCACCCTCTGGGGAAGACGGTTCGAAGCGGCCCGGAATATATCAGAAGAAGACGTGAGCCCATGAGCTATCAGCGCCCCACGCGCTTTCTGAACCGCGACTTCCTGCTGCTCTGGCAAGGCCAGTTCGTGAGCATGCTGGGCTCGCAGGCGTTCTCCGTCGCAATGATCTTCTGGATCAAGCGCCAGACCGACTCGGCGTCGCTCCTGGGGCTCGGCATGTTGTCGCAATGGGTGCCGGCGATCCTTCTCGGACCGTTTGGCGGCACCCTCGCCGACCGCATGTCGCGCCGGAAGATCCTGATCCTGGCCGACCTGGTGCGCGGTGTCGCGGCGATCGCGCTGGCGGCCCTGGTGCTCCTGGAGCCGGGGCGCTCGGGGTTGATCCTTGCCGGGCTGCTGGTCCTGTCTGCCATCATGGGGGTGTGCGACGCCTTCTTCCGGCCGGCGATCAGCGCCACGATCCCGGATCTGGTGCCGGAGAAGGACGTCACGCGGGCCAACTCGGCAAACCGCCTGGCCCTCGACGTTTCCACATTCCTGGGCCAGGGCCTGGGGGGCGTGTTCTTCCGCATCATCGGTCCCGGCATTCTCTTTCTGATCGACGGCATCACTTATCTCTTTTCGGCGTTCACGGTGGGCTTGATCCGGATGCCGCCGGCGCCCGCTGTCGTCAAGAAATCGAGCTGGCGCGCGGCCGGCGCCGACTTCTGGCGCGAGCTGAAGCTCGGGCTGCGCTACGTGGCGAGCCGCAAGGGGCTGCGCTACATCCTCTTCCTTGCGCCGCTCGAAAGCCTGTTCATGGTCACGATCGTCGTGCTCCTGCCCTTCTTCGTGGAGGACTTCCTGCGCGTGAAGCCCGACTGGTACGGCTTCCTGGTGGCGGCCTTCGGCGCCGGCTCGTTCCTCGGCAGCATCGTGGCCGGCGGCACCAATGCCACGGGCCAGGTGCGCAAGTGGGCCTATCTGGCCTGCGCGATGGGCTTCGGAGTCGCCGCGATCAGCCTCAGCCTCGCCCGTTCGCCGTGGGTGACGATGGCCTGGATCTTCGCGGCGGGGGCGATGAGCGGCTTCAACACCATCCATGCCCTGAGCCTGGCGCAGGTCACCACACCGCCCGAGCTGCGCGGCCGCGTCCTCGGGCTCTTCGAGACCCTGAGCCTCAGCGCCATGCCGGTCGCCGCCGGTGCGGCCGGCATCGTCGCCGACCTCCTCGACCGCGACATCCCTCTCGTCTACCTCGGCTGCGGCGTCGCCCTGATCGCGGTGGCGCTGGTCCAGGCCGGGATGCGCGAGGTGCGCGAGTTCCTGGACTACCAGCCGCCGGTGGCGCCAGAGCCGAGCGCGTGACCGGGTCACGGCTCGGGCGGTGACAGCGTCAGGCGGGCTTCGGGCTTCGACTTCACCGCCGTCTCGCCGTAGGTCATTGGATAGTCCTCGACCGCCGCCCACTTGGGGATCTGGTCCTCGCGGTGGGGGCGGAAGAGCTGGGCGTCCTGACCGGTGCTGTTGACCCAGGTTGACGCTTCGAGGTCGCCGAGGTCGACGATCATGCGCTGCGCGCTGCCAAAGTTCACGGCAAACGGTTTCGTCACGTCGGATACCGCGGCGTTGACCGTGAAAGCGGTGCCCGGGGCCGGGTAGGTGCGGCTGTTGAACAGGCGCTCCAAAGGCGCGATGCCGCTCGCCCCCAGGGGTGAGTGGACGAAGGTCACCGAGTGCACCTTGCCATAGGTCCAGCCCGCGGGGTCGTCGCCGTAGCGCTCGGCGAGCCAGGCCACAGCCTGGGTGAGGCTGCGGCGGACGATGTCGTCGCGGCGCTCCACGGCGGGGGTCCGCCGGTCGTCGAACAGCTTGTCGTTTGGCTGCGCCAGGAGACCGGCGATCGACGGCACCTGGCTCATGCCCACGATGCGGTATTCCTTGAGCACGTCCGCGCCCAGCTCGTCGCCCAGGACCTCGCCGAGGAGGTGCCAGTACCAAGCCTCGTAGACCGAGGCGCCGACCGAGTCCGGCTCGTAACGGAGGTCCCAGTTGCGGACGTGGTCGAGCGCCGCGCGCTCGCGGTCGCCGGCCGGCGGCACGGCGAGAAGAGCGGGCCGTATGGCCTTGGCGGGCAGGCCGAGGGTTTCGGCCTGGATGTCGCGCAGCCCTTCCCGTGTGAATTTCTGCCCTGCCGCGAGCAGCTCGGTGAGCCTCTGGGCGCGGTAGGGGTCGGCCATGTCATAGGCCAGGAAGTGCGGGTAGTCGTCCGCCGTCACTTTGTTGTTGGCGGTGACGATGAAGCCCGACGGCGGATCGAGCACGCTCGGCATCTCGGCGTAGGGGATGAAGCCCTGCCACTCGGAGCGGCCATCCCAGCCCGGGACCGGCACCAGCCCCTGGTGGCCGGTGGCGCGCATGGGGATGCGGCCGGTCGACTGATAGCCGATGTGGCCGTCGACGTCGGCGTAGACGAAGTTGACCGACGGGGAGTCCCAGTCCGCCAGCGCCCGATGGAAGGCCGGCCAGTCCTGCGCCAGGTTGAGCGCCGCCAGGGAATCGATCAGCCGGCCGCCGGCGAGAGCAGGCCAGCGCAGCGCCATCGGCGGGCTCCCTTTGAGCTCGACGAGGGCGTCGTTGACGATCGGGCCGTGATGGGTCTCGCGCACCTCCAGGACGAATGCCGAGCCACCCTTCACCGCGATCTCTTCGCGGCGCAGCACGAGGTCCCGCCAGCCGTCCTGGAAGCGGTAGCGCCGCGGTTTCTTCGGGTCGTCGAGGCGCTCGGCGTAGAGGTCCTGCACGTCGGCGCACATGTTGGTGATCCCCCAGGCGATCCGCCGGTTGTGGCCGATGACAAGGAACGGCATGCCGGGAAAGGAGAAGCCGACCGCGTCGAAGCCGCCGCCGTGGAGGCCGACCTGGTACCAGATCGACGGCATCTGGAGGCCCAGGTGGGTGTCGTTGGCGAGCAGGGGCCGGCCGCTCGCCGTGCGGCTCCCGGCGACCACCCAGCCGTTGCTCCCCCAGGCTTGCGTCCCGGCGCCGGAGAACCGGCCGAGAGCGGGCAGGGCCGCGAGCGCGGACCGCGGCGGGCCAGGTGTGCGGGACGGGGGGAGGAAGCCGGCATACGCCTGGAGACCGGGGGGTACGATCACCGGCGCGCTCGCCGGATAGGGGGACATCAACCG
>DASUNJ010000702.1:0-6389 GCA_036277235.1 Thermoanaerobaculia bacterium
CCTGGAAAAGTCGAGCAACGTCGGCGTCATCAAGGCCGCGCTGATCGTCGGCGACCAGCGCTTGTACAAGACGATCCGGGACTTCGGCTTCGGCCGTCCGACCGGGATCGATCTCCCCGGCGAGGGCTCGGGCATCCTCCACCCGATGGAGCGCTGGGGGATGCGCGGCAAGGCGTACATCTCGTTCGGCCAGGGGATCTCGGTCACGCCGCTCCAGCTCGCCTCGGCGGTTTCGGCGGTGGCGAACGAGGGCACCCTGATGAGGCCGCACGTGGTGGCGGGAGTGGGCCGGGGCGGTACGGTTCTGGTCAGCCATTCGGAGAACAGCGGTCCGGCGGTGGTGGGCCACCCGATGGCTCCGGCCACGGCGCGGGAGCTCAGCCATCTGCTCGAAGGGGTCGTCCGCCAGGGCACGGGGAAGGGCGCGGGGGTGCCGGGCTATCGGGTGGCGGGCAAGACCGGCACGGCGCAGATCCCGGTGCGGGGCGGCTATTCGAGCAACGGATATCTCCCCAGCTTCGTGGGCTTCGCGCCGGTGGACCGCCCGGTGATGACGGGGGTCGTGGCGATCGCCGAGCCGCAGGGTTGGGAGTATCACGGCGGGCAGGTGGCGGCGCCGGTGTTCGGGGCGATCTCCCGGCAGGTGCTGCTGTACCTGGGCATCCGGCCGGAGCGCCAGGCACCGGGGCTCTGGCCCGGTGAGATTCAGATTGCCAGCTCCGGACCCGGTACCGAGCCCGTTCCGGAGGAGAGCCCTCCTCCGCCGGAGATCCTGCCGGTCGCCTTCGAGCCGCCCGAAGACATTGGAATCGTGGAGCCCGAGAGCGTGCCTTCTTCTACCGGAGGAGGCCGCTCTCATGCGCCTTTCTGAGGTCCTGGAGGTGCTGCCCATGGCCAATCCCGAGATCACCGGCGTTGCCCACGACTCGCGGGCTGTCGAGCCCGGCGATCTTTTCGTGGCTCTGGTGGGGCAGCGCTTCGACGGCCGCGCGTTTGCGCCGGCCGCGGTGGAGAAGGGGGCCGTGGCCGTTCTGGGACCGGGTCCTGTTTCCGTCGACGTGCCTTGGATACCCGTCGAGGACCCGCGGTCGGTGCTCGGTCCGCTGTCCGCGGCGGTCTACGGCCATCCCGACCAGGAGCTGGTGATGGCCGCGGTCACGGGCACCAACGGCAAGTCCACGGTCGCGACGCTGATCTCGGCGGTGATGGACGCGGCGGACCTGCCGGCCGGATTCATCGGCACGCTGGGCTACCGCTTTGGCGACCGGAGCTTCCCGGGCGGGCACACGACGCCGGAGGCCTCGGACCTGTTCCGCACGCTGCGCCGGATGCGGGACGCGGGTGCGCGCTCCGTGGCCATGGAGGTCTCCTCCCACGCGCTCGACATGGGGCGCGTCGCGGGGGCTTCCTTCGATGTGGCCGTATTCACGAACCTGACCCGCGACCATCTGGACTATCACCCCGACATGGAGAGCTACTTCGCGGCGAAGAGAAAGGTTTTTCGCCATCTCAAGCCGGGCGCACGGGCGGTGATCAACGTGGAAGACCCGTACGGCCAGCGTCTCGCGGCCGAGATCCCCGACGCGATGACATTTGGAGAAGGTGGGCGCGTGCGGGTGAGAGAAGTGCAGATGACTCCGGCCGGCATGGTCGGGACGCTGATCACGCCGCGCGGCGAGGTGCCGTTCGTGACCCGTCTGCTCGGCCGGTACAACCTGCTGAACGTGCTGGCGGCTGCTGCCGCGGCCGAGGCGCTGAACCTCCCGCATGCGGCGGTGACGTCGGCGCTCGCGGCGCAGCATCCGATCCCGGGACGGATGGAGCCGGTCGATCTGGGCCAGCCGTTCCCCGTGTTCGTCGACTACGCCCATACGGATGCGGCGCTCGATGCGGCGCTGCGCTCGGCACGGGAGATCGCGGGGCTGGGCAAGGTGGCGGTGGTGTTCGGCTGCGGCGGCGACCGCGACCGCGGCAAGCGTCCGCTGATGGGACGGGTCGCGGGCGAGCTGGCCGACCTGCCGATCCTCACCTCGGACAATCCGCGGACCGAGGACCCGCTGGCCATCATCGCCGCGGTCGAGGAGGGGGTGCGCGCGAGCGGCCGGAGCGGCTACCGGGTGGTGCCGGACCGCCGCGAAGCCATCCGCGACGCGATCTTCTCGGCCGAGCCCGGCTGGGCCGTGCTGGTCGCGGGCAAGGGTCACGAGCGCGAGCAGATCGTCGGCGACCGCAAGCTTCCGTTCTCCGATTTCGAAGAGATCCACAAGGCTCTGGAGGAGCGTTTTGGCACGTCTGACCGCGGATGAGATCGCCCGCGCGACGGGAGGCCGGATCGTCTTCGGCGATCCCGGGAAGGAGTGCGCCGGCGCGGCCATCGATTCCCGGGCCATTCAGGGAGGAGAAATTTTCTTCGCCCTGCGCGGAACGCGCACGGACGGTCATCGTTTCGTGAGCACGGCGACGGGAGCGGGCGCGGCGGTCGTCCAGGAAGATGTCGTTGCTCCCGAGGGCGTGGCCGTGATCCAGGTGGCGGACACGCTCAAGGCCCTGCAGGACCTGGCCCGCCACGTGCGGTCGAAGGGCGTGCCGAAAAAGCTGGTGGGGATCACGGGGTCGGCGGGGAAGACGACGACCAAGGAGCTGCTCGCGGCGATGCTGGAGTCGCGCTTCCGGATCTCCAAGACGGTGGGGAACCTGAACAACCTGATCGGTTTCCCGCTCTGCCTGCTCAACGTGCCGGACGGCACGGAGTGGATGGTGGCCGAGATGGGCATGTCCACCGCGGGCGAGCTGCGCGAGCTGAGCCTGATGGGCCGGCCCGATGCCGCGGTGTTCACCGTCGTGCGTCCGGTTCACCTGGAATTCTTTTCCAGCGTGAGAGAGATCGCCGAGGCCAAGTCCGAGCTGCTGGCGGGGCTCGCGGCGGGCGGGCCGGTGATCGCGAACGCCGACGATCCCGAGGTGGCACGCATCGCGCGGCGGCATAAGGGCGGGCGGGTGGTCCGCTACGGCATCGAGTCGGAGGAGGTGGATGTAAAGCTGCGCAACCTCGCTCCGGGACCGGACGGGATCGGCAGCCGCTTCCTGCTGGAGGCGGATAACGAGACCGCGGAGGTGAGCCTTCCCCTTCACGGTCTCTACAACGCCGAGAACTGCCTGGCCGCCGCGGCCTGCTCCTGGACTCTTGGTCTTTCTCTGAAAGAGATTGCCGAGGCAGTGCGCGACGTGCGGCCGGCCTCGATGCGCGGCGTCGTCCACAGGGGAAGCTTCACGGTCGTGGACGACTCCTACAACTCCAATCCGGCCGCGGTGGCGAAGGCTCTCGAAGGAGCGGCGCTGCTTCCCATATCGCCAGGATCGAGGCGGGTGGCGATCCTCGGCGACATGCGGGAGCTGGGTCCCGAGGGGCCGCGCTTCCATCGCGAGTCGGGCGAGCTGGCGGCGCGGCTCGGGTTCTCTCCGATCCTCGGGGTCGGCGAGCTGTCGCGCGAGCTGGTCGAGGGCGCTGCCGGTGCGGACGCGCACTGGGTCCCCGATGCCGCCGCGGCGGCGGAGTGGGCGGCCCGCGAGGTGCGCGAAGGCGATCTCGTGCTGGTCAAGGCATCGCGCGGAGTCGGGCTCGACGCGGTGGTGCGCAGGTTGCTGCCAGGGAGCGGGGAGGAGGCTCACTGATGCTTTTCCACCTGCTCTATCCGCTGCGCGACGTCATCCCGGCGTTCAACGTCTTCCGCTACATCACCTTCCGTGTGGCGGCGGCGATCGTCACGGCCCTGCTCCTGTCCTGGCTGCTGGGTCCGTGGTTCGTGCGCACGCTGCGCCGGCTGTCGGTCGGCCAGAACATCCGCGACGTGGGGCCCCAGGCCCATCAGGTCAAGGCGGGAACGCCCACGATGGGCGGACTGCTGATCCTGTTCGCGGCCCTGGGCGCGACCCTGCTGTGGGGGAACCTCAACAACAAGTACGTCTGGATCGTGATCCTGGTCACCGCGGCCTTCGGCGCGATCGGCTTCGCCGACGACTACATCAAGGTGCGCAAGCGGCGGAACCTGGGGCTCACGACCAAGGCCAAGTTCGGTCTTCAGTTTCTGGCCGCCGCGATCATGGGAGTCGCGCTGCTCTGGCTGCCCGGCTTCGACACGGATCTGACCTTCCCGTTCTTCAAGCAGCTCTACCTGCCGCTGGGCGTGTTCTACATCGTCTTCGTGATGATCGTGCTGGTCGGGGCGTCGAACGCGGTCAACCTCACCGACGGTTTGGACGGTCTGGCGATCGGCACGACCTCGGTGGCCGCGGCGACCTACGCGATCTTCACGTACATCGCGGGCAACAAGGTGATCGCGGGCTATCTGCAGGTCGCTCACATTCCCGGAGTGGGCGAAGTGGCGGTTTTCTGCGGCGCGCTGTTCGGCGCGGGTCTCGGGTTCCTCTGGTACAACTCGCACCCCGCCGAGGTCTTCATGGGCGACGTCGGCTCGCTCGCGCTGGGCGGCGGCATCGGCGCCGTGGCGGTGCTCGCCAAGCAGGAGATCCTGCTGGTGCTCGTGGGCGGCGTGTTCGTCATGGAGGCGCTCTCGGTCATCCTCCAGGTGGCCTCGTTCAAGCTGCGGGGCAAGCGGATCTTCCGCATGTCTCCGATCCACCATCACTTCGAGCTGATCGGCTGGGCGGAGCCGAAGGTGATCGTCAGGTTCTGGATCCTGTCGATCCTTTTCGCCCTGCTCTCGCTCTCCACCCTGAAGCTGCGATGAGAGCTCCCTGGGGCAACGGCCGCTTCGAGCGGGTGCTGGTGTACGGCCTGGGGCTGTCCGGCCGCGCCGCCGCGAAGATGCTGCTCGAGCGCGGCGTGTCGGTGGTCGCGGTCGATTCGAAGACGGACGTGGACGTCTCGGACTTTTCGGGGAAGTTCGAGCTCTGGCCCGGCGGCGAGCCGTCCGAGCTGCCGCCTCCCGCGGGCGGGTTCGACGCCGTGATCGTCTCGCCCGGCGTGCCCATGGACAAGCCGCTCCTGATCGATGCGCGGCGCAAGGGCGTCCCCGTGATCGCCGAGGTCGAGTTGGCCGCGCCGTTCATCAACGGACCGATCGTGGCGATCACCGGCAGCAACGGCAAGAGCACCACGACCGCGCTCACCGGCGCCATGTTGAAAGCCGCGGGACATAAAGTGGAAGTCTGCGGCAACATCGGCGATCCGCTGGTGGGGAAGATCGACGGCCCGGTCGGCCGCGTGTTCGTGGTCGAGCTGTCGAGCTTCCAGATCGAGGGCATCGTCACGCTGAAACCCCGCGCCGCGGCGCTGCTCAACCTGGCGGAGGACCATCTCGACCGCTACGGGTCGATGGCCGAGTACGCCGCGGCCAAGAAGCGATTGTTCCTGAATCAGGACGCCGCCGGGATCGCCGTTCTCAATGCCGACGATCCGGATACCTTGGACGTGGAGACTCAGGCGCGCAAGCGCTTTTTCTCGCGGCGCGGACGCGTCGAGGATGGCTGTTATGCGCGCGACGGTCGGGTGATCGAGGTCACGCCGGGCGAGCCGGACGTGGATCTTTTCCTGGCTGCGGACGTGCCTCTCGCCGGGGTGCAAAACCTTGAAAATGCCATGGCCGCGGCGCTGCTCGCGCGGGCAATCGGCGCCGAGCCCGCCGAGTTGCGGACCGGGCTCGTCGGGTTCAAGGGGCTTCCGCACCGGATGGAGCGGGTCGGCGAAAAGGATGGAGTTGTCTGGTACAACGACTCCAAGGGAACCAACCCCGCCGCGACCGCCAAGTCTCTCGAAGGGTTCGAAGACGGCACGGTTCATCTCATCCTGGGTGGGCGCAACAAGGGAGCCGATCTTTCCTTGCTCACGCCGATCGTGCGGCAGAAAGTCCGCCGGGCCTATCTGATCGGCGAGTCGGCGGGCGATTTTGAAAAGGCGCTTGGAGGCGCGGTCCCGCTAGAGCATTCCGAAACCATGGAGCGCGCCGTCCGCTCTGCCGCTCAGGCAGCCAAGGCGGGCGAGGCCGTGGTGCTCTCGCCGGCCTGCGCGAGCTTCGATCAGTTCCGCAACTTCGTCCATCGCGGAGAGGTCTTCCAGGACCTCGTTCGTAAAGCTTTAGGAGGGCCGGATGGCGAAGAAGCTCGCGTTTGACAAGGTGCTCTTCACCACCGTGACCCTGCTGCTCGCGTTCGGGCTGGTCATGGTCTACTCGGCGTCCGCCGCGTTGGCGCGGCGGCAGCAGCCCCTTACGTTCAATCCCTTCCTGATCAAGCAGGCGGTGGCGGCGGGGCTGGGCCTGGTGCTGATGATTTGGCTGATGGTGCTCGACTACCGGAAGCTGCGCCGGCCGGCAGTGATCTATTCCTTGCTGTTCGGGGTCATGGCGCTGCTGGTGCTGGTGCTGTTCGCT
>DASUNJ010000703.1:0-2578 GCA_036277235.1 Thermoanaerobaculia bacterium
GACGCCCCTCCTCGGCAGCCACCGCCAGCTCCTCCGGCCCCCGCGCCGGATCCGCGTAGGCCACTTCCCCCTCCGACGGATCATCCCCCAGCGGCTGGGTCAACGGCCGCCAGCGCGACAGCCGGTCCCGGCAGTGGTTCACCGCGATGCGGAAGATCCAGGTCTTGAGCGACGACCGGCCCCCGAAGCTGCCGAGGTGCCGGTAGACCCGCAGGAAGATCTCCTGCGTCAGATCTGCCGCCTCTTCGTAGTTTCCAGACAGACGAAAAGACAGATTGAACACCATCTCCTCGAACCGCGCGTAGACCTCGTTGAAGGCCTGGGTGTCTCCGCAGCGGTGCCGCTCGGCGAGCTCGACGTCGACTTCGAGGCTATGGGCGACAGCAGAAACCGTGGCTACACCCACCGGATCCTCCCAGGGCGTCCCAGAACCGCCCTTTGCTTGACTTAGACGGAAGACACGCTGAAAAGTTCCCAAGGTCGTTTCGATCCCCTCGATGGACCCGATCCCCTCTCCCGTCTCCAATGCCGGGGAGAGGGATTTCATTTCTTCTCTATCTGGCCTCCCTCTCTCCGGGGAGAGGGATTCATTTCTTCTCTCCCTCTCCCTGGGGAGAGGGCCGGGGAGAGGGAGATCGGAACTATTTCGCCGCTTTGGCGACCGACAGGCCCGGAATGTCCGCCTCCTGGCCGTAGTAGGCGAGGAGCCCCTGGACGACCGCCTCCGCGACCTTCTGGCGATAGGCCCGGGTCTGCACCAGCCGCCGGTCCTGCTCGTTGGCCAGGTTGCAGACCTCGAGAAGGATCTTCGCTGGAATGGAATTGTAGCGGAGAACCGCCGGAACCCATGTGCTGTTGTTGCGGATGATCTTGTCGCGCACCGGCTTGAAGGGGTGGACCGGCAGATCGAGACCGGTGAACGAGGCGATGATCTGCTTCGCCAGCTCGCGCGACAGGCCTTCACTCTCCACCCGCTGCTCCCGGGAGAAGCTGACGCTCTGGGCCTCCCGCACCTCCTTGCGCGAGGAGTAGACCGCCCCCGACCTGCCGAAGCTCCCCCCCACCAGGTCGGCGGCCGGCAGATAGGCCATGGCCCCGCGCAGCGAAGGGTGCAGCGAGTCCGCATGGATGGACAGGAACACCACCTTCTGCGGATCGCCGGCCTTGGCCACCACCCGCCGGTACACGCTGTTCGCCAGGTACCAGCGGAGATTGACGCCGACCCGCGCGTCGGTGATCGGGTACGGCGGCGTGGTCAGCACCGCGTGGCCGCGCGAGAACGGCAGGACGTCCGAGTCGTGGATGCGCCACGCGGAGCCGTCGCGGGTGGTGACCACCACCTCGGCGGCCGTGTGGCTCTCCAGGAGGCGCTTGACGCGCAGAGCGATGTCGTAGACGTGGGAGCTCTCCCACACCCCGGCCATGGTGGCGCCGGAGTCCTGCCCGCCATGGCCGGCGTCGAGGACCACGGTGATCCCGGCCAGCCCCTTGGCCTTGACCTGATTGCTGAACCGGGTGCTGGCGCGCAGGCTCGCCTCGTACTCGACCCGCTTCGGATGCCCCTCGGGCAGGAACTCGGGGAGGAGCTGGTCGAGCGGGATGCGGATGCGATGACCGATGCGGATGTCGGTCACGTCCGGGATCTGGTTCAGGCGCGCCAGCTCGGCGGCGAAGGCGTTCACGTCATCGGCATAGACGCGGCCGGTGAACCGCACGACCACGCTCGAATAGAGGGCTTCGCCCGGGCGCAGCCGATAGACCGCGTACTCGCCGGTCCCGTCCTTGACGTAATCCAGATGGTAGGGCGTTTCGGGGACCGGCAGGACCGCGCGGAAAGCCGGACGCAGCAGCTCCGACGGGATCACCACCGCCGCGCCGCGCGGCACGTCGTCGTCGACGAGCTCGTTGTACTCGCGGATCGCCCGGAAGTTCTCCCCCGTGCCGGTGAACCAGAGGGAGAGCTGCCAGATGCTCTCGCGTTGCAGCGGCCCCACCCCGCGCGCCTCGTGGCGCCAGCCGTCGGCCTGCCCCTTGTCGGTCGGGAAGAGCGCCCGCACGGCACGAACCTGCAGCTCGTTCGAGAGAAGTGACAACGGGACGCGGTAGCGCTCTCCTACATGGAGCACCTGGGTCCCGCCGTTGGCCACGACGATCTGCTGTGCCCATTTCTCATCGCCGCAGAGCCGCCGGGTGAAGGCATAGAGTCCCTCCCCCTTCTGCGGCGAAGCTTCGGCGAAGAGACCCTCCTCAGAGAGAGCGACGACCACTCCGTCCCCGAGGGACGTGCGGATCGTGCGGGCCGTGGCGAGATTGTTGTCGAGCGGGGCAGGAATGAGAGGAGCCGCGGCGAACAGCACCGTGAGCGCGGTGAGCCCCGCGAGCCGGATCGCCCTCCACCCCCACATCCGCTATCTCACCTCCGCCCCGCGGAACGTCGGGGCCACGCTCCAGGCGGCCTCGCGCTCCACCGCCCGGCAGGCGCGGAACACCGTCGCCTCGTCGAATCTCCGCCCCATGATCTGGAGCGACTGCGGCAACCCATCGTCATCGAGCCCGGTGGGGATGGCGAAAGCCGGCA
>DASUNJ010000704.1:0-8404 GCA_036277235.1 Thermoanaerobaculia bacterium
GGGGGCCCTGATCACCATGTACGACAAGCGGACGCTGCTCGCGAAGGACATCTACGAGCAGATCCAGCACGTGTTCGGCACCAAGGTGTTCGATACGGTGATCACCAAGAGCGTCCGCCTGGAAGAGAGCCCGGCCTATCGCGAGTCGATCTTCACGTTCGCCCCGCGGTCCACGGGAGCCTACGAGTACTACCGCCTTTCCGAGGAGGTCCTGAGCCGTGTCTGAACCATCCCGCAAGCGCGGCGGCCTGCCCATGCGTGTGAAGATGCGCCACGACACGCACTTCGTGGAGGAGCTCACCGCCCGGCACGAGACGCCGGTGGGGAAGATGGTCCCCCTTTCGACCCTGGAGCCGGACCCGAACCAGCCCCGGTCCACCATGGGAGACCTGGATGAGCTGGTGGCCTCCATCCGCGAGAAAGGGATCCTGGAGCCGATCCTGGTCCGGCCGCGGCCTGAGTCCGAGGGGGAAGCTCCGCCCGGAGTCCTCTACAGGATCATCTCCGGCGAGCGGCGCTACCGGGCCTCCCAGGAGGCTGGCCTCTACGAGGTGCCGGTCATCGAGATGGACGTCTCGGAGCAAGAAGCTCTCGAGATCGCCCTGATCGAGAACCTGCAGCGCAAGGATCTCACTCCCTTTGAAGAGGCCGAGGGCTACCGCCTGCTGGCCGAGCGGCACGAGTACACGCACGAGGAGATCGCCACGTCCGTGGGCAAATCCCGGACGGTGATCACCGAGAGCCTGTCCCTGTTGCAGATGCCGCCGCGCGTCCGCGACACGGTCCAGGCCCTGGCTTTGACCTCCAAGTCGCTATTGCTGGAGGTGCTCAAGGCCGGTGAGGAAACGGAGATGATCGGGCTCCTCGAAGAGGTCGCGCGTCGCGGGCTGAACCGCGACGACCTGCGCCAGAGGCTGCGCCGTGACAAGGGAAGCAAGGGCGGACGCCGCCGGCCGTACGTCTTCAAGTTCAAGTCGCCGGACCGGAGCTACAACCTGTCGATGACGTTCCGGCAGAGCGAGGTGGACAAGGAAGATCTTATCCGCGCGCTCGAACAGATCCTCCTGGATCTCCGCAAAGAAACCGCCTGAAGGCCCGGTCCGACGGGGCAATTCTGCGCCCCTGCATAACTACTGGTAAGGCATATTATGTCAACCCGGTGAGCTGGCGGTCAGCCAGCGAGCCATTCCGCGGCGAGATCCTCGTCCTCCTCCAGGCGGAGCTTGACCACGGGAAGGCCCTGAAGCTGGCTCAGGATCCAGAGGATGAGGTTTTCGCTCGACGGGATCTGCCCTCCCTCCCCGAACTCCGGGAGGGCTGCGTTGAGGTGCTGGTGGTCCAGGCGGTCGATGACCTTGGCGTTGACCAGGCTGTCCAAGGTGCCCAGGTCGACGATGAAGCCGGTCCTGGGATCGACCTCCCCCTCGACCGTGACGAACAGGCGATAGTTGTGGCCGTGCCCGGGCAGGTTCGCGCACTTGCCGAAGCGGGCCCGGTTCTCTTCCTCACTCCAGTCGGGCCGGCGGTAGAGATGGCTGGCGCTGAACCGAAAACGGCGTTCGAGGCGGACTTTCATCGAGGTTTCCTCATAGAATCGGCCCGTGCTGCGCATCCGTCGTTTCCGACTCGACCGTTACATCCTCTCCGAGATCCTGGGGCCGCTCGCGTTGGGATTCCTAGTCTATACGTTCATCCTCCTGCTGCGCTTCCTGTTCGAATCGGCCGAGATGATCATCCGGCGGGGCCTGCCCGTCTCGATCGTCGGCGAGCTGCTGATGCTGACCCTGCCGAACATCGTCGTGCTCACGCTGCCGATGTCCCTGCTGTTCGGCATCCTCATCGCCGTGGGCCGCCTGTCGTCCGACAGCGAGCTCATCGCCATGCGGTCGTCCGGCATCAGCCTGCTGACCCTGTACCGGCCGATCCTCTTCATGTCGTTCCTCTTCGCGCTCCTGAACACCTGGCTGATGGTCTACGCCCTGCCCTGGGGCAACCACGCCTTGCAGCAGCTCCGGCTGGAGATCACCACCCAGAGCATCTCCCAGCAGGTGCAGCCGCGGGTCTTCTACGAGGAATGGGAAGGCAAGGTCCTCTACGTCTTCGAGACACCGGAGGGCGAGGAACGCTGGAAGGGCGTGTTCTTGGCCGAGTCGGTGCCCAGCGGCGAGGACAACGAGATCACCATCGCCGACTGGGGCGAGGTCCGGGTCGAGCCGGACGGCGAGCGCGTCGTGCTCCGGCTCTACAACGCGATCCGTCACAAGGTGAACCTGAACTCCCCGGACCGCTACGAGATCAGCCGCCACCGGCGGCTCGATCTCATCCTGGAGGAGCAGTTCACCACCGAGCAGAAGGCCAAGATCTCGGTCTCCAAGGGGATCCGCGAGCTCACCCTGGAAGAGCTGCAGGACCTCAAGGGGGACCCGACGGCTTCGTCCGAGCAGCGGAACCTGGCCGAGGTCGAGATCCACAAGAAGTTTTCGATCCCGGCCGCCTGTCTGGTCTTCGGCCTGTTCGCCCTGCCCCTGGGGATCAACAACCGCCGGGGCGGCAAGGCCTCCGGCTTCGCGCTCTCGATCGGGGTGATCCTCCTCTACTACGTCCTGCTCAGCAACGGCGAGGAGACGGCGCGCTACGGGCGCATCCCGGGTTGGGTGGGCATGTGGGCCCCGAACGTCCTCATGGCCGCCATGGGCCTGTTCCTCCTCGTGCGGCGGAACAAGGACAAGAGCCTTCTCCTGAGCCGCATCGACCGCTGGGTCCGCCAGGACGTCTGGCGGGGTCTCCTCTTCCTGAAGAGGCGCCGGGAGGAGCGCAGAGAGGAACGCTGTGTCGGTCAGGGGCCCCCTCCCGGGCAGATCGAGCGCCGGCGCAAGGCGCGGCCGGAGCTGATGCTCCGCCTCCCCCGCCCGCTCCTGGTCCCCCGACGCCCGCGGCTCGCGTTCCCCAACCTGCTCGACCGGTACGTGGTTCGGATCTTCACGATGGTCTTCGTCCTGGTCGTGCTCTCCGGAGTGTCTCTCTTCGTCATCTTCGACCTGAGCGAGACCATCGACGAGATCCTCAAGAACAAGGTCTCGTCCACCGTGGTCCTGAACTATTACAAGTACCAGTCGCTCCAGATGTTCTACGACATCGCCCCGATCGTGGTGCTGGTGACCACGCTGATGACCTTCAGCCTGCTCGCGCGCACCAACGAGATTACCGCCTGCAAGGCGCTCGGCATGAGCCTCTACCGCCTCGCCCTGCCGGCCCTGGCCGCTTCGCTGCTCGTCACCCTGTTCTGCGGCTATCTTGAATCGGCCGTGCTGCCGGCCTCGAACGCCAAGGTCGCCCAGCTCAAGGACCGCATCCGCGGCAGCGAGACCGTAAGGACCTACCGTCGGGCCGACCGGCAATGGCTGTTCGGGCAGGGGCGCTACATCTACAACTATCTGCACTACGACCCGCAGCGGGCCGCGCTCCAGCGGCTGCAGGTTTTCGATTTCGACGAAAGCCACCGCCTCTCGCGGAGGCTCGTCGCGGACTCCGCCGTCTACCTCGGCGAGGTGTGGAAGTTCTCGAACGGCTGGTCGCGCGAGTTCAACAGCGTGGAGGTCACGGACTATCTCCGCTTCACGGACGACAAGATCGTCCGTTATCCGGAGACGCCGGACTACTTCGAGTCGGAGATCCGACCCCCGGAGCAGATGCGCTACAGCGAGCTCAAGGATTACATCCAGGAGCTGCGCGACAGCGGCCAGCCGGTGCCCGAACTCCAGGTGGAGCTCCAGAACAAGATCGCGTTTCCGGTGGTCTCGCTGGTCATGGCGCTGGTCGCGCTGCCCTTCGCGTTCCGTCTGGGCCGCCAGGGAGCGCTCTACGGCCTGGGCATTTCCGTGGTCCTCGGGATCGTCTTCCTGGGGATCTTCGCCTTCTTCACGACTCTGGGGGAAGCCGGCGCGCTGCCGCCGGTGGTAGCGGTCTGGAGCCCGAGCGCGGTGTTCGCCGTGCTCTCGGTCTACCTGTTCCTGGGGGTGAAGACCTAGAAGCCGACCTAGAAGCGGCTCAAGTCACGGCCGAAAAGCCGGGCCTTGAGCCAGTCGAAGAGCACCTTGATCTTGTTGGCCGGGCTCACCAGCTTGGTCAGATAGACGGAGCGCCAGAAGAGCCAAGCCCCCCGGCCGCTCCACTTGACCTGCGGCAGGTCGGCCAGCGCCTCTCCCCCGCCGATGTAGGCGAGCATCCCGGATGCCTTGAAGCGGAACGGCTCGACGTAGCCGCCGTCCCGGATGCTGGCCAGGGCGCCCGCGAGGTACTTGCCCTGCTGCTGCGCCACCTGGGCGGTGGCAGGGAGAGGCGGTTCCCCTACCGCGGCGCAGTCACCCAGAGCGTAGGCTCCCTCTCTTCCCGGAATGCGAAGCTGGTCGTCCACGACCAGGCGGCCCCGGCGGTCGAGGGGCAAACCCAGGGAGGCGATCAGGGGGACGGGCGCGTTGCCTCCCGCCCAAAGCATCAGCCCGCAGGGGATGACCTCTCCGCCTGCCAGCACCACCCGGTCGCGTTCAATGGACTGGACCTTCTCCTGGGTCCGCACTTCGATGCCCGCGTGGAGGAAGTGCCGTTTCGTGTAGTCGCTCAGCGCCTCGTCGAAACTGGTGAGGAGCCTCTCCAGGGCCTCGACCAGGACCACCCGCGCCTGCGGGGCGAGCTCGGGGTAGCTGTGGCGCAGTTCCTCGTCGATCAGGTCGTCGATCTCCGCCGCGATCTCGACGCCGGTAGGGCCGCCGCCGCAGATCACGAACGTCAGCCGCTGGCGCAGCTCGTCGGGAGTGAGCCCCGGGATCTCCGCACGCGCGAACTGCTCCAGGACTCCCCTTCTCACCGCCCGGGCGTCCTCAACGCTGGCGAGCTTCAGGGCATGCTCGTGGACGCCGGACACGCCGTAGTCTCCCACCGCCGCGCCCACCGCGATGACCAGGATGTCGTAAGGCAGCGTGAACCGCTCCCCTCCGACCGCGCCGACGCAATGGACTTGCCGGCTATCCCAGTCGATCGATTCCGCGGAGGCCTCGATCACATGGACGCCGCGCAGCCGGCGCCGGCTCGGCTCCAGGATGCTCCGGAACTCGACGCTGCCGCTGGCGGCGGACGGCAGCAGGGGGGTGAAGAGGAAGTAGTTGCGCGGGCTGAGGAGGGTGGCTGTCCAGTCGCGCGGGCGGATCCGGGAGAGCAGCGAGAAACCTCCGAATCCGCTTCCCAGGACGAGCAGCTTGGGACGATCCGCCATTCAGGAAGAATACTCGAAGCGGAGCTTGGGGTCCGTGCGCGCGCGCCGCAGGAAGGAGCGGATCTCGTCGAGGAGGCCGGAACTCAGCTTCTCCATCCGGACCGCCTGCTGGAAGACGATGAGGGCGGCGATGGCCTCGCGGTGGATGTCGCGGGACCGGAAGATCGGCAGCATCTCTTCGGCCAAGCGCCGCACCTCCTCCGTCCGGCTCTGGGCGGCGTAGAGGCCGGCCAGGTCGAGGCAGACCAGGGCCGCGCTGAAGCCGGCGCCCTGGCCCAGAAACCCGGCGCGGGCCTCGCTCAGCGCCTGCTCCGCCTCCCTGAGCTGCCCGAGGGTCTGCTGAATCCTGCCTTCCAGCCAGCGCAGCCTCAGGTTGAGCAACTCGCCGCCATGCTCCAGGAACTCGGGCCGGGACGCCTTGAGGAGGAACCAGGCCTCCTGGTCCCGGCCGCTCTCCTGGAGGCAGAGCATGAGATTGTGCCGGGCCGACAGCTCCAGCCGGCGCTCGCGCGTCGGGTCGAGCAACCCGAGACCCTTGCGCAGCCACCGGACCGCCGGCTCGAGCTCCCCCGCCGCGCCGTGTACGCTCCCCTTCTGGACGAAAGCCCTGCCAACCAGGTGGAAGTCCCGGTACTGGCGGTAGACCGCGATCACGTCGTCGAGCAGGCCGTGCGCCTCGTCGATCCGGCGCTGATCGCGGCGCACGAGCGCCTTGATCTCGAACAAGTGTGCCTCTTCGAACACGTCGCCGGTGCCGGCCGCGAGCAGCGCCTCGGCCACGGCGAGCGCGCCGTCCGCGGCGCGCAGGTCGGCCTGGTTGCGGAGCACTTCGCCCAGGCATACCCAGGCCCGGGCCTTCAGATCGTTGACCAGCCCGGTGCCATAGCGGCGAGCATCGAGCTCCTGCGAGACGGCGACCGCGAGCTCCGCCAGCTCCTCGGCACGCGGCATCTCCGCATACACCAAGTCATAGCTGCTCTCGATCAGGCGCTGGCAGAGAGGACAGGACTGGAGCTTCCGGTCGCTTCGCACCCGGGCCATCCGTTCGGCTGGAGTGAGGCCTTCGAGCCGCTGGAGCAGCTCCGGCACGCCGGCGTGCTCGCGCAGGAGGGTGCGGGCACGATCGCTCAGCCGGATTTCTCCGACCTCTTCGAGCTGGACCGGTTCGGCCGGTGCCGGATCGACCTGCAGCTTCTGGGCTCGAGCCGCCGGCCGCTCGCTCCGCGCAAGGAGGCGGCGAACCGTCTTTCGCCGCTCGGCGGGGCCGATCTCGCCCTGCAGGAGCGCGACAAGGTCGTCAGGATCGAAGGCGCTCAACGTCATGACAGGACTCCTCAGTCGAACGTGTCCGTTCGAAGGGGCCTACGCCTTCACCCGAAAGGGACGGCACTCCGTGCCGTCATCGCAAGAGATCTCCATTCCCAGTGCCGCCACTTCAAGAAAGCGTGACACTTCGGAGAGAAGCGTTTCAGGAACTTGGTGTGAACTGCAGGTCGGGCTGGTTCCTCGCCTGGCGGAGGAAGCTTCCGACCTCGCGGACCAGGATGAGCTCCGCCCGCTCCGTGCTGGCCGCCTTCTGCAGGACGGAAAGGGCGGCCATTGCCTCCCTGTGGATCTTGCGCGAGCGGAAAACCTCGAGCATCTCGTCGACCAGCCGGCGCACGTCGGCCGCCCGGCCCTGGGTGGCATAGACCTCGGCGAGATCGAGCGACGCGAGCGCGGCGTCGTAGTCGAGCCCGAGCTCGAGGAACGCATCACGGACCTCCCGGAAGGCCACAGTCGCCTGCTCGTACCGCTGCAAGCCGCGCGAGACGATCCCTTCGACCCAGCGGAGGCGCAGGAGGTTCAGACGGTCCGCCTGCTTCAAGTAAAGGGGGCGTGTGTGGAAGAGGAGTGCGAATGCCTCCCGGGGACGTCCGCTCTCGCAGAGAGCCAGGATCAGGTTGTGCCGCGCGGCGAGGAAGATCCGCGGATCCTCCTCGGGGTTCAACAGCTCCAGGGCGCGCCGGAGGAGGGCGATCTTTCCCTCCGGGTCTCCGGACTCGCCGCAGATCAGCGACTTCTGCTGCAGGGACCTGCCGAGCAAGCCGCGCTGGCCGAGCTTGCGGTAGATGGCGATGACCCGATCTATGAGGCGGGTGGCCTCGGCGAAGCGGCGCTGGTCTTTGCGCAGAGAGGCTTCGAGGTCGAGCACCCGGGCGATCTCGTGCGGGGTGACCCGAACCGGGTCGAGCAGCTCGGTCGCAGTCTCGAATGCCTGTTCCGCGCCGGCATGGTCCGAGCTGATGCGGAGCGCGTTGCCGAGCTGGGCCCAGGTGCGGGCGCGCAGCCCTTGAAGCCCTTCTTCACCCTTTTCTCCGCTCCGCTCCGCCAGACGGTCGGAGATGGTGACGGCGAGGCGCGCCAGCTCAATGGCTCTGACCGGCTCGCGGAAGCCCGCCTCGTGTGCCTGCTCCAGGAGGATTTCGCAGAGCATGCGGCTCCGGAAGCGGCCGCTGTTGCAGACCATCAGGTGCTGCCTCGCCGGCGGATGGCGCGCCAGCTCTTCGAACAGCTCGCGCCCCTGTGCCCGGTCCCGCGCGACCTCGGCCTCGCGGTTCAGGATGATTCGAAAGATCCGGTCGATGGCCTCGTCGCAGGCGCCGCGGTCCACGGCGTCTTCGGCGTCTTCCATCAGGGGACCCGGAGCGGAGAGCTGCGGTTCGGCAGCAGCAGCTTCCCATTCCCCATCGCGCGCATCGCGTTCCCAGAGGCTCGCAGTGGCCTGCCGGCACTCGGAGCAGCCGTCCAGGAGATGCTGCGACACCTGCCGCATCTCGGCCGCGGGGAGAGGGCCGAGCACGAAGCGCTCCAGCACCGGTCGCGCCGGGTGGTTCTCCGTCATGGCTGCCCCTGACCCCGCAGGATCCCCGACGCCACCAGCCGCCGGGTCAGGGCGGCGAGGCAGCGGTTCGTCATCTTGCTGATGCTGCCCTGGCTGTATCCCATGAACACAGCCATCTCGGAAGGGCTGTAGCCGTGCCGGTAGCGCAGCGAGAGAATCGAGCGGCAGCGCTCCGGGAGCTGCTCGATGGCATTCGTAAGGTCCCGCCGCAGGTCCGCCCCCTCTTGATCGGGGGCTTGCGGCTCGGCCAC
>DASUNJ010000705.1:0-4516 GCA_036277235.1 Thermoanaerobaculia bacterium
CGTCCCCTTGCCCGAGCGGACACTGCCGTCGATCGCCAGGGTGCCGGTGCCGTCTCCGACCGCAGCGAGCTGCAGGTCGCGCAGCTCGATTCCCAGGCGCGGGATGTTCGCCTTGCCGTTGCTGAGGCGCGCCTGGCCCACGAAACGGGGCGAGCCCACGGTGCCGGAGAGATCGTAGCCGCCGGTCAAGCTGCCCGCCGGATCGTTCACGTCCGGGACGAATCCTTCCAAAAAGGCCAGGTTGTTGAGGTTGACGTCGATCCGCCCGGACAACGGTTGGGCCTGAAGAGCGGTCCCCTTGGCGAGCCGCGGGATGTTCAGGCGGGCGCTCATCGAGCCCACATCCACGAGGGCGATCTGGGCCGTGGCGACTCCCTGGCCTCCGGCTCCGGCCTGCGCCTGGATGACCCCCTGCTCGTAGCGGAACGCGAGCATCCGGCCCTCGTCGCCGGGGAACCGCAGCTCGCCGGGACCCGGCCGGAGATCGACGTCGGCCGAGGCCAGGACGGCGCCATTGCCCCGGGCCCGGACCTTGCCGTTCAGGTCGCCCGTGATCTGGAGATCGGTGGGCAGGAACGGCTTGAATCGATTGAGAGGGAAGTCGGCGACGGTCGAATCCACGTTCCAGGTGCCGGCCTTGGCCCAGCCGCCGTCGGCGCACAGTTGCGCGCCGCCGGACTGCCAGCAGAATCCTTGAAGTCCGACTGATTCCGTGGATGCCGCCAGATCGGCCGGCCTGACCAGGTTCCAGTCTCCGACCTGTTCCGAGCGCAGGTCGAGGCGGCGGATCTGTCCTTTCCAGGAGGTCGGATCGATCAATCCGCCCGCGAGGGCCAAGTCGACCCGGCCCTGCTCGTTGTTGGCCGTCAGCACGACCTCATGCTGGGAGCGCTGACCCCGGCCGCGCACCGTCAGCTCGTCGATCCGGCGCTCGCCGGAGAGGATGCCTTTGGACTGCACGTCGAGGACGACAGTTCCCGAGGGGGAGAGGTCCACGTCCGCGACCACCGCGGTTTCTCCGATGCTGGTGGTGCCGAAGCGCACCCCTTGCCCCTCGGCCGTGGCCTGGATGCGCGGCATCTTCATGGGGCCGGAGACGCGCCCCCTGGCCATCACCGAGCCGCCGCCCTGGGGCACCGCGATTCCGAGATTGGGCGCCGACAGGTCGAAGGCGAGGTCCAGGACGTCGCCGATCCAGCCGGAGGCGGCCAGCTTGGCGTCGCTCCAGGTGAGGTCGAGCTGGGAGAGCTGGTAGCGGGAGCCGGCGAGCCGCAGGTCTGCCGTGGCCAGGACAGGCTGATTCCGCAGCGTCCCTTCCAGGCGCGAGACCTGAACGCGTCCGACCGGACCGGCTTCCGACATCTGGCCTTGAGTGACCGCCGCGAACGAGAGCCGCCCCGGGAACTGCGCCGAGATCTGGCCGGGATCGATCCCCTGGCCGCGCACCACCGCGTTCCAGCGCACCACGGGCTCCCAGGCGACTTCGCCCCGGCCGAGGAGACGGCCGGCGAGCAGATTGCCCTGGAAGCTTTCGAACTGGAAACGGTCCTTGGTTCCGTCGCCCTCGAAAACCCAGGTTCCCTGGGGGAGAGCTCCGGCAGAGACATCCGCCCGGACCTCAGCGTGGTACCGCTCCAGATTGCCGGAGATCGTCGCGCTCCCCTTGCGGCTGGCGGCGACCGGCTCCGCCCCCCGGAGGGGCCAGGCCAGATTCTGCCAGCTCGCCTTGGCGTTCATGTCCAGGTTTTCGCCGTCGAACTTGAGCGTGCCGTTGGCCGTAAGGCGGGCGCGGGTCCCGGGCAGGGTGACGTCGGCGCTCTCGATGCGCCAGAGCTCCCCTTCACGGGCGAGCGAGTAGTCGGCGCGCACCGCTCCGAGTTCCTCGACGACGCCCTCGACGGTCCCGAGGCTGGTGAAGTTCTCCAGATTTCCCTTGAGGGCAATCTGGCCGCTCGCGGGCAGGTCCGGCAGGTCGGCCTTGATCTTCTGCGGGTTGAGCCCGGAGAATTTCGCCCGGCCGTCGAACCTCAGGTTGTAGAGGGGCTCGTGCAGGGTGGCGTTCACGTTGGCGGGGAAGGGCGCTGCCAGCGTCTGGGTGACCTGCAGCTCCTTGAGCGTGCCGGCGAGCTGGCCGTTGCCGGAGAAGGGAGCCATGTCCGGCGCGCGGTAGGCCCACTTCACGTCCAGGTCGACCGGGTAATCCCCCAGAGGGCGGACCGTGCCCTTCACATCGGCGTCGAAGGTGGGCGCGCGGACCGTCAGGCTGTCGACCCGGACGTCGTTGCGGATGGCCGTGGTTTCGAGCGCGATGCGATCGATCACGAACGGCGGCTCTCCGGGCGGGGCGTTCTTGGCCCCCATGCTCAGGTTCGTGACCAGCGCGTCGCGCACGATGATGTTGTACCGGAGGTTGATGTCCGGCAGCGGCCCCTTCTCCTTCTCCTCCTCGGTCGGAGTGGTGAGGATGCGGATGCCATCCGCGTGCAGCTTCTGGATGTCGAGCCGCCGCTGGAGCAGCTCGCGCAGCCGCCATTCGAGCTGCACGTGGTCCACGTACATCTCGAATCCCTCGCGCTCGTACTTGAGCCCGCGGATGTCGAGCGGCCCGCGCAGGGGGCCGGTCATCTTGGCGACCTCGATCGTGCCCGGCATGATGGCGCCGAGGCGGGTGAAGAGGAATTCGGTGCCGCCCTGGGTTCCGGCCAGGAACCAGACGGTGGCAGCGAGGATGACGGCGAGGGAGAAGAGGCCGAGGGTGGCCCACTTCAGGAACTTCTTGAGTCGCGGACGATTCATAGGTCAGGTCCTACCGTGAGATGGAAGCGAATCGGCCGGTCGGGCTCCGTGAGGGCCCAGGCGACGTCGGCCCGGATGGGTCCGATGGGCGAGACCCAGCGCAGGCCCAGACCCGCGCCTCTCTCCAGCGAACCCGAGAACGACTCCATGGCGTTGCCGGTGTCATAGAACGCGGCGATCCCCCACTTTTCCAGGAACCGCCACTTTTCGAGGAAGCGGTACTCCAGCTCGACGCTGCCGGTGAGCAGGGTCTCACCACCGATCACGTTTCCCGCCTCATCGACCGCGCCGAGGGCCTGGTATTCGAAGCCGCGCACGCTCTGGTCGCCGCCGGCGAAGAACCGCATCGTGGGCGGCAGCTCCCGGAACTGATCGGTCTCGGTGTAGCCCACCTGCGCGCGGCTGATGAAACGGAAACGGTCGGCGAAGCTCGTGATCAGCTTGCCCTCGGCCAGCGCCTGGAGAAAGCTGGCGTTCGAGAGCAGCGCCTCGTCGGCGCCCCGGATCTTGAATTCCAGCCGTTGCCCCGACGTGGCCGAGATGCGGTCGTCGGCCTTGACCCGGTTCCAGCTCGCCTGGGGGATGAGCAGCTCGGAGACCCCCTTGTCGAGGCCGACCTCGAAGTCCTCGCGCTGGAAGTTGAGGCCGAAAGCCTCGCGCCAGCTCCCGCGCGCCTGGGTGAGGTTGGCGCCGATCAGGGCGCTCTGGCTGCGGCTCGTCTCCGGGCGGAGGTCGGCGTAGCCCACCTGGAAGGTCAGCACGTCGGTGCGCGGATAGGGGCCGGGGATCTGGTAGTTGGCGCTGAAGCTCTTCTCGATCTCCGAGACCCGCGCCTCCGACTGGCCGCGATGGCCGCGGCGGTTGATCCGCCGGAGCTCCAGCCCGACCGTGCCGCGCGGTCCGGTGTCGGTGCCGTAGCCGGCGCCCGCGGTCCAGCGTTGCTTCTGGCTGGCGATCAGGTTGATCTCGATCGGAACTTCCAGCCCCTGGGCCTGCTCCTGGCGGGTCAGCACCTCGACCCGCTGGAAGTAGGGGCTGTCGGAAAGGGCGTTCTGGGCCTCCAGGAGCTCGTTGACGTTGAGCGGCTCCCCCTGCTCCCACGTGATGTAGCCGCGGAGGAGGTCGGGGTTCAGGAAGTCCTGATTGAAGGTCACGGGCCCGAACCGGTAGCGCGGCCCGGTGTCGTAGTGGAGGACCACCTCGGAGGTATAGCTGGCGAGGTCGACCCGGATCTCGCTGGTCTGAAAGGCGGCGTCGAGGTAGCCGTTCTCGGCCGCGTACTCCTCGAAGGCGGTCTTGCCCTCCTCGTAATCGGGATGGAAGAGGGTCTCGCCCTCCGTGAGCGGGAACTCGCGCACCAGCTCGCCGAAACCGGAATCGCCGGACCCGTCGCCGAGGATCTGGAGATCCCGCCGGGTGACCTTGAGGGCCGGCCCGGGCTCGACGGTGTAGCGCGCGATCCAGGTGTCGCCCTCCCTTTCCAGCGCGGACTGGACGCCCGGCCGGTAGTAGCCGAACGGTTGCAGGGCGATCTCGATCTCCTCCGGGGCGCTGGCGTGGAGCCGGCGGATGCGGTCCTCGCTCAGGTCGTCGTCGTCCCGGGCCTCCTCCAGACCGAGGTTGGCGACGACATTTCGCCGGAGGTCGCGGTCGAGACCTTCGACCTCGATGCGGACCCGCTCGTCGGCTCGAGCCGCGACGGGAAGGAGGATGATGAAGG
>DASUNJ010000706.1:0-9281 GCA_036277235.1 Thermoanaerobaculia bacterium
GCGGCCGCGAGGGCTCCGAGGCCGGCGAGCCAGATGCGATGGGCGGACTCTTTCAGCTCGTCCTGCAGGTTCTTCGTGCTCTCGTTCATGGCTTACCTCGCTTCTTCCGGAGTGATGATGATTCTATCGGCCATCTCAGCGGCATTGCGGGCCGCCGCGTATTCGTCGATCTGGCGGGCCAGGACGTCCAGGCGCGCGGACAGGACCTTGAGATCGTCGCGCGTCAGGACTCCGACCTTCTTCAGGACCTGCCGGGCCTCGTACTCGACCGTGTCCTGGAACAGCTTGCCGGCTTCGTGAATGGCGCCGTTGGCCCGGTCGGTAAGGGCCTTCGCGGCCCTGCGCTGGCGCTCTTCGAGGGGACGCCCGCGCTCGACCAGCCGGTCGAACAGCCTCAGGCTGGCGTTGTCCACCTCGGCCACGGCGCCGATGCCGGCGAGCAGCAGGTTGCGGCCCGCGCTGAGCAGCTCGCGCCCGATGCTGCCGGTTGCGGTGGTTTGAGCTTCGTTCATCCGACTTTCTCCTCTCGCCCCAGGGTATTGACGGGGCCGGTGGTGACTGTGCTCTGTTCCCGTTCGAGATCGGTCAGGGACGACTCGAGCTGCTCGAGCCGGGCCCGCAGGCTCGACATCTCCTCGCGCACCCGGCGCACCGGCCCGAGCCGGTCGATGGATGCCTGGACCAGCCGGTCGACGCCACTGGAGACCTGCTCGAAGCCGGAGCTCACGGCGCGCTCGCCCATCCGGACCAGGTCGTGGAGCAGCTCGCTGGGTAAAAACGACGTGCCGCGGCGGCCCTCGTCGAGGATGATCTGGGTCAGGGTCTGCGAGGTGACGTCGCCGCCGGTGGCGTTGTCGACCACCTTGACCTCCTGCCCCTGCCGGATCCAGCCGGAGATCTCGTCCAGAGAGACGTAGCGGCTCTCTTCGGTATCGTAGAGCTTGCGACTTTCATAGCGTTTGATCAGCCGGATCATGAGTGTGCCTCCTCAGGGAACGAGACTGCAAAAGGACTGCCGCGTTCCGACAGTGAATATACCGCACTGCGGCATAGACGTCAAGAAGGATTTTGACGCAATGCGGCAAGGAGACTCTGCCGCGCCGGATCTTCTGCGCGTCGCGCCGTAGAAACGGAGCCACGCCCCGTTCTTCCGGCATGGGACGCGGAAGAAACGGCGTGGCGCGCCGTAGAAACGGCACCATGCGCCGAAAAAACGGCGTGACGCCCGAAGTTTGCGCACGGCGCGCCGGAAAGACGGCGCGGCATCCCGAAGAAACGGGGCGGCGCGCCGGAAAAACGGCGTGGCGTGCCGAAGAAACGGCACGGCATCCGGAATCTACGGCGCGACAGCCCGCATCCCATGGGCGTATAATTGGAGTAGCGCCACTTGCGGACAAAAACGAATGGGACTCCCTGAGAAGAGCAGGCCGCCCGAGGCTTACAGCCTCAGCCAGGTGCCGACCGAGCGCGAGCCGGTCCCGCCGCCGGACTGGCCGGCGGAGAGCGCGAGCTTCCAGCCTCCGGCGCACTACGAGGTCCTGGAGGCGCTCGGCAACGGCGGCATGGGCGTGCTCTACAAGGCCGAGGACACCCGGCTGGGCCGCACCGTCGCCCTGAAGGTCCTCCCCCTCCGCTTCACCAACGATCCCGTGGCCAAGGAGCGCTTCCTGCGGGAGGCGCGGACCGCGTCGGCCCTCGACCACCAGAACATCTGCGCGATCTTCGACGTGGGAGAGTCCGACGACGGGCGGCTCTTCCTCGCCATGCCCTGTTACCAGGGCGAGACGCTCCGCGAGCGCCTCGCGCGCGGCCCTCTGGGCCTGGAGGAGGCCCTCGACATCGCCAAGCAGTTGGCCCGCGGGCTTGCCAAGGCCCATCGCCTGGGCATCGTGCACCGCGACATCAAGCCCGAGAACCTGATGATCACCACCGACGGCGTGGTGAAGATCCTCGACTTCGGCATCGCCAAGCTCGCGGGCGCTTCGGACCTCACCGGTACCGAGCACCGGATCGGCACGCCGTCCTACATGGCGCCCGAGCAGTCCAGGAAAAGCCCGGTGGACTCGCGCGCCGACCTCTGGGCTCTCGGAGTCGTGCTCTACGAGATGATCACCGGCCGCCGGCCGTTCCGGGGTGCGAACCCGATCCTGGTTCTCCAGGCGATCCAGTACGGCGTGCCCGAGCCGATCTCCGAGATCCGCCCCGGGGTCCCGCCCCGGCTGGAGAAGGTGGTGGCCCGGCTCCTGATGAAGAACCCGAAAGCCCGCTACCCGGACGCGGAGAGTGTGCTCGCGGACCTGGACCTCGAGGCCGCCGCGGCCGGCCAGCGTTTCCGCCGCGTCTGGCTCGCAGGGGGAATCGTGGCCACCCTGGGCCTCGGCCTGTTCGCGACCGTGCTGGTCGAGCCCGGAGACAGCTCGTCCGAGGGCGTCGTACGGTTCAGCCCCCTGACGCTGACCTCCCAGAACGGTGGCGAGTGGTATCCGAGCCTCTCTCCAGACGGCGAGCGTTTCGTCTACGCCAGGTGGGATGGCTCGGACTACGACCTCTTCCTCCAGGATGTGGACCGCGGGGAGCCCGTGAACCTGACCGCGGGCTCCTTCGGTGATGACACCCATCCTGCCTTTTCGCCGGATGGCTCGCAGATCGCCTTTCGATCCGAGCGCGCGGAGGGTGGCATCTTTCTGATGGACCTCGATGCCGGTAGGGCAGTGCGCCGGCTCACCGACTTTGGCTACCACCCTGCGTGGTCCCCCGACGGCAAAGTGCTGCTCGTGTCCACCGCGGCCATCACCGACCCGACCCTCTGGGACCGTCCCAGCCGCGTCTCGAGGATCGACGTCGAGACGAGCCGGAAGCGGCTCCTCCTGGAGCGCGATGCCGTACAGCCGAGCTGGTCACCCAATGGCAAGCGGATCGCGTACTGGAGCGTTCTGACCAAGAATGGCAGGAGGATGATCTGGACCGTGACCGCCGACGGACGGAATCCGGTCCCGGTGGACATGGAGGATCTCTCCATCAACTGGAACCCTGTCTGGTCCTCCGACGGATATCTCTACTTCGTGAGCGACCGGAAGGGCAGCATGAGCCCCTGGCGGATCGCGATCGACGAGGAGACCGGGCTGACCCTCGGCGAGCCGGAGCCCATCCTGGCTCCCTCGAGCTGGAGCGGGTTCCTGAGCCTCTCGCGCGACGGTCGGCGGCTGATCTACTCGACTTCGGAGGAGATCTCCTCGGTCGAGCGGGCGCAGCTCGATGCGGACAGCCTGCCCGCTCCCCCGAGGCCCGTCACCGGAGTGGCCACGGGCCTGTTCAACGTCCGGGTCTCCCCCCAGGGCGACCGGATCGTGCTCGCCAGCGCGATCGGCGGCAAACAGGAGGATCTCTACCTGTCGCGCCTGGACGGGACCGGGGACCTCGTCCAGCTCACCCACGATGAGCACCGGGACCGCTCTCCAAGCTGGCTGCCCGACGGCAACATCGTGTTCTCGTCGAACCGCGGCGGGCGCTATGGATTATGGACGGTCAGGCCTGGCGGCACGCCGCAGCCTCTGAGCGTGAGCTATGGCGAGCCGCTCTTCAGCCCTGTGCCGTCGCCGGATGGGCGCTGGCTGGCCTGCGCATCCGGTCTTGCCAGGGCGGCGCTCCTCGGGAGCAACCGCGCCCCCGCGCTCCTCCCACTCGTGGAAGGAACGCCCTTCATCGCCTCGTCCTGGTCGCCCGACAGCCGGAGCCTGGCCGGCGTCCTGAACGGCAAACCGGGGATCTTTCTCTATTCGCTGGCGACCCGCCGTTACGAAAAGCTGACCGATTCGGGCTGGCGCCCGGTCTGGAACCACGACGGATCGAAGATCCTCTTCCTCGATCGCGGGTGGAAGGTGTTCGTCCTGGACCTCGCCACGCGCGAGAGGCGGGAGATCCTGGCGCCTCCGCCGGCTTCCGCCTACATCGACATGGACCTCGACCCCGCGCGCGGGCTGCTCTACCTCTTGCGCCAGCAACCCGAGGGAAACGTCATGATGCTGGACCTGGAGTGATAGGCTTCGGCCCGCGCTTCAAGGACCACAATCAGGAGGGATGAGGATGGGGCTTCGATTCCGAGATCTCATGATGGATGTGGGCGTCGAGTGCATGGCGGGACCCGTTCCCCCCGGATGCGGCTGCACTCAGACGGCCCACGCACCGCAATGCACCAAGGGGAGCCAGAACCCGAACCCGCGCCCCAACTGCCCCAAACCGAGCGCAGGCAAGCCGCCGAAGAGGCTCGACGGCCTGGGGCTGCTGCGTGAGCAGCTCCTTTATCAGCTCCGGTCGGAGCTCAGGGGCTGACGTAGCGCGCCCAGCCGGCCAGGCGTTCCTGCACGGTCTTGCCCAGGCTCTCCAGGGACGCCAAGTCGGTCGGCTCCTCCGGCAGCAGCGGGATGTCGATCAGCGGCTGCTCGCGGTTGAGGAGCTTCGCCAGCTCCACCAGCCCCTTCCGGTCGCGCTCCCCCAGCCAGGACAACAGCTCCCAGCCCGTCGGACGGCAGACGTCCCCGCCCGGGGCCGGAACGTTCTCCGCCAGGTAATGCGGATGCACCCGGTTGACCAGGATCGGGCCGAGGTGGAAGCCCGCCTGCTCCAGCTTGCGGGCGAAGAACAGGGTGTCCGGGATGCGCTCCTCGCCCGGACCCGAGACCAGCACGAAGCGGGTCTTCGGGGAGCGCAGGAGCTGCTCCACCGCCTGCGCCCGCTCGCGGAATCCCTCATAGAGCGGCGCGAACGCCTGGAAGAACTCCGCCATGTCGCGCAGCAGGTCGAGCCCGACCACGTCGTCCAGGAAGCGCTCGGCCTGCCGTCCGAAGGGGCCGAAGCGGCTCGTGGCCTTGAGCCTCCCATACTCGTCGAACCACGGCTTGAGCGCCACCCGGATCGCGCCGCTCTCCAGGAAGCCGATGATCCGCGACGGCGCCTCCAGGAAGTCCAGCGCCTGCCGCGTGGGCGGCGTATCCAGGATCACCTGTCCGTAGCGGCCCTCGGCCTCGACCTCGAACAGGCGCTCGACCGCCATGTACTCCAGGATGCCGGAGAGCGTCCCCGAGAGCTGCTGGTAGAAGCGGTTTTCCAGGATGCGGCGCGAGGCGTCCTCTTCCTGGGCATAGCGCTGGATCAGGCGGTCGAAGGTCTGCCGGGCGTCGAGCAGGCTCGCATAGAGCTTGCCCGGCGCGTCCAGAGGGACCGGCATCTCCTGGAGCTTCGCCTCCTCCCCCACTCCGAGGGCATCCTTGAGACGGAGGGACGGGTCGAAGGTCATCACGAGGGTGTCGCGCCCCGCCCGGGCCGAGAGCACGCCCATGGCGGCAGCCAGCGTGGTCTTGCCCACGCCGCCCGAGCCCACGACCACGGCCAGCGGATGCCGATCGGAGATCAGCTCCATGCGCCCCTCCCCGGATCCATGCAGCTCTGGAGCGCCTTGATCAGATGCGGTCCGCGGTCCATGGCAAGGAGGGGAAGCTCGATCCGCGGCCCCTCCCAGCCCGCGGTCAGGCGGGCCATCTCCTCCTCGTTCAGCTTCCGGCGCCGGCGCCAGAGCGAGACCAGCTCGTTGTCGCTTCCATCTTCAGGAGGGGCCGGCGGATACAGGCCGTTGACGATCAGGGCCTCGGCATCGCGCTGAATCCGCTCGCGCAGAGACTGGCGCAGCTCGATGGCCTCCTGCACCGGCATCTCCTCGGCCTGGGTGACCACCACGATGCCACAGCGCTCCGGGTCGGACACCAACCTCGCCAGCTCGCTGCCCATCTCGGCGAACGGCCCGCGGCGGATCACGTCCGCCACCAGGAGCGGCGCGGCGAGCAGGCTGATGCCGTGGCCGGTGGCGGGAGCGTCGAGGACGATCGCGTCGAGCCGGGGCGTGCCCATGCCGCCCATTCCGTTCAAGAGCCGCCAGGCATGGCCGAGGATCGCGACCTCCTTCAAGCCCGGGGCCGCGGCCGAGAAGTGCTGGTAGATCGAGCTTTCGAGGACCCGCCGGGTGAGCATCTCCAGCGGCATGCGCTCGCGGACGATCTCGTCCAGCACCTGGCGGGGCTTGAGGTTCTGCACCCAGATGCGCGGTCCGGCCTCTACGATGGCGCCCCCGGACGGCGGCAGGGCGAACATCTGGTGCAGGTTCTCGCGGGGGTCGACCTCCACGACGAGGGTACGGCGGCCGGCCGCGGCGAGCGCCCGGCCGAGGACGGCCGAGACCGTGGTCTTGCCCACGCCCCCCTTGCCCGTCACCACGACGAGCTGCCGGCGTACGAGACTGTTGAGGATGCTCATGGGGTCAGGGCTCCCGTGCAAGCTCCGTGCGAGATGCTGCCGCACTGCGGCTAAGTCTATCTCATGATAAAAACCCTGCCATGTCGTTCCCCGAAACCCGACTCCGCCGTTTCCGCCGCACGCCGACCCTGCGCCGCCTGGTGCGGGAGACGCGGCTCTCCCCGGACAACCTCGTCCTTCCCCTGTTCGTCTGTCCCGGCGAAGGGGTCGAAAAGCCCGTGGGCTCCATGCCCGGGGTGGCCCAGCAGTCCGTGGACCGGATCGTGGAGACCTGCCGCCAGGTTTTCGCCGAGGGCATCCGCACGATCCTCCTCTTCGGCATCCCCGAGCGCAAGGACGCGACCGGCAGCTCGGCCTGGTCCTCTGATGGAATCGTCCAGCGCGCCCTGCGCGCCCTCTCCTCGGACGTGCCCGGCCTGGTCAAGATCGCCGACGTCTGCTTCTGCGAGTACACCAGCCACGGCCATTGCGGCGTGCTCAAGGGCGAGACGGTCGACAACGATGCCACGCTGGAGAACCTGGCGAAGCAGTCGGTCTCCCTGGCCGAGGCGGGCGCGGAGATCATCGCCCCATCGGACATGATGGACGGCCGCGTCGGCGCCATCCGCCAGGCGCTGGACGCCGCCGGCTTCGCGGACACCCCGATCCTCTCCTACGCGGTCAAGTTCGCGAGCGGCTTCTACGGCCCGTTCCGCGAGGCCGCCGAGTCCGCCCCCTCGTTCGGCGACCGGCGCTCCTACCAGATGGACCCGGCGAACGGCCGCGAGGCCATGAGAGAGGCCGAGATGGACGTCGAGGAGGGGGCCGACATGCTGATGGTCAAGCCGGCCCTCCCCTACCTGGACATCCTGGTGCAGCTCCGCTACCGCTTCGACCTGCCGCTCGCCGCCTACCACGTGAGCGGCGAGTACTCGATGATCAAGGCGGCGGCCGAGCGCGGCTGGATCGACTACGACCGGGTGCTGATGGAGTCGCTCGTGGCCATCCGCCGGGCCGGAGCAGACCTGATCCTCACCTACGGGGCCCGCGACGCGGCCCGGCTGCTGGCAGCCGGGTGGGTCGAATGACGCTACCGGTAGCAGACTGAGAATTCCGAGGTGCCCTGCTCCGTGGTGGCCGTCGCCGTGTAGTACCCGGCGAGGAAAATCTTGTTGGTGGTGAAGCTGAACACCGCCGGCTGTGTCGAGCTCGGGGAGGGGAATGCCACCTGCGTCGAGCCGAGGTAGCTGGCCCCTTCCCCGTTTCCGCTCGGATCGCACGAGGAGCTGTAGAACAGCTCGACCGTGATCGGATCGAGCGAGCGCTGGTGGATGATTCCGGAGATCGTCGTCCTCTGCGGGACGAGCGACATGGTGACCCTCCAGATTTCCGGGAAGTTCGGCGGCCGGCGAAACATCGCGGCCAGGGGATCGTTGGGCGTCACGCCGTCCTCGGCCCGTTCGATGCCGAGCTCGCCGTTGCCGGAGATCCGGTTCGCGAGAAAGGTGCAGACGTTGTAGCCGGCGTCGATGCCGTCGCCCTGGTTGTAAAAGATCGTGTTGCCGAGAATCTCGCAGGTCGCGCCCGCGAACTGGCCGCCCGTCACGAAGATCCCGTCGAGCTCGTTACCCAGGCCGACACTGGTGCTGATGCCCGTGCCGATCTTGTTGTTGATCAGATGGTTGTTGACCCCCTGCAGCAACACGCCGTGCCCGCGGTTGCCCGAGATCACGTTGCCCAGCTTGGGATCCACCCCACCGATCGTGTTGCCGCTGCTGAGGACCATGATGCCGGCGGAGTCGGGCAGGCCGGTGCCGTTGGGGACGCTGCCATTGCCGGCGGCATTGGTTCCGACGAGGCAGTCGACGACCGTGTTGCTGCCGCCTCCCGGCCCGCCGATCGTGGTCACGTCGTCGCCCGGGAAACCTCCGGGCGGAGGGCACTGGCTCGGGTCGGAGGGAAAGGCCTTCGGACCGCACGGATCGAGCTGCCCGGGAATCTCATCGGGGCGCTCCGGCCGGCCAGGCGTGACGATGACGATGCCGTCGCCGTCCTCCGCCGTCAGCACGATGCCGCTACCGCTGAAGCCGTTGACCACCAGGCTCTTGAGAGTCGTGAAGGTGCCGGTGACGACGACCCCCTCGACGGGTCCGAGGAAGCTCAGGATGTTCTCGCCGGAGATCTCGACGCGGGTCGCCCCGCCGGTCGCGCCGTCGATGGTCACCGAGTCGGTGATCGGCGGCAGCCCGTTTCTGAGCACGATGTCGGGCGTGCCCGTTCCCACGTTGAAAACGATCTGGTCGACATCCTCCAGGACCGTGGGGTTGAAGGAGACCAGCCGGGCCCGCTTCCCTGCCGGGCATCCGCCGACCTTCTGGTTGGTGTTGGCCGCCTGGATGGCGTCGCGGAGCCTGCAGGTCGGGGGCGGGGGTGGCGAGGGCCAGGGTGGGATGACGATGAAGCCATCGGAGACAGTGTTGACGGTGATGGTCGTCCCCGGGACGATCGTGACCGCCTCCGCCTTGGGTGCCGGGACGAAGGCCAGAGCCGCCATCGTCAAGGCAATCCAGGGGAGCCGCCGTGAGCGCTGATGATCGATGCGATGTGTCATACGGTGTTCTCCTTTCAGTCGTGTCCTGCTGAGGCGACGCAAGGAGAGCTGGCACAACAGCGGGGCTCTTGCGCTCCATGGGCGGCTCTTCTAACGTGAGGGGCCATGAGCCTCCTCGAACGAGCCGAAAGAATCCTCCCCGGCGGGGTGAACTCCCCGGTCCGGGCCTTCCGCGGAGTCGGAGGCGACCCGGTGTTCGTCCGCTCCGCCCAGGGCGCGTACCTCGAAGGCGAGGACGGCCGGCGCTACATCGACTACATCGGCGGCTACGGTCCGCACATCCTGGGGCACCGCCACCCGGCGATCGTGGGGGCGCTCGAAACCGCCCTGGGGCGGGGCACGGCGTTCGGAGCCCCCACCCTGGCCGAGGTGGAGCTGGCGGAGATGA
>DASUNJ010000707.1:0-5906 GCA_036277235.1 Thermoanaerobaculia bacterium
GGCCAGGGAGCCTTGACCACGATCTGGGCTCCGTCTCCGGAGGAGCTGATCCGCACTTCCATCAGCCCTGCCCCTGCCTTGAGCCGTGGGTACCAGAGAGAAGAGGTCTCCACGACTTGCAGGCCACAGGACACCGCGGCATTCTGCCAGGCCCTCAAACGCTTGCGCCTGTCCAGGATACCGGCGCCGAAGGCCGCGCTGCCGCCGAGCATGACAAGGACTGCTTCCCACATGCCGGCTTCCTACTCGTCGTCGCCGAGCGAGAGCTGCCCGGCCGGGTCCTCGGTGAGCGACAGTTGACCTGCTTCGGCCTGCGCCAGCGACAACTGGCCTGCTTCCGCTCCGGCCAGGGAAAGTTGGCCCGCTTCCGCTCCGGCCAGGGACAGTTGGCCGGGCGAGGCGCCCTGGACTCGGGATTTGATCTCGGCGATCGCCTGGCGCGTGGCGCGGCGGAGCTCCCGGTCGAGCCGGGAGCGCTCGGCCGCTTCCTTCAGCGGCAGCACGGCCGCCGCCGAGCCGACGCGGCCCAGCGCTTCCGCCGCCGCCACCCGGACGTCCGCGTCATCGCGCTGGAGCGCCTGGATCAGCGAGGGTTCGGCGGCCGGGCTCCCGATCTCTCCCAGAGTCCTGGCCGCGGCAAGGGCCAGCTCTCCGTGCTCTCGTTCCATCACCTTCACCAGCAGGCCGACGCCGGCGGCAGCTCTTCGGCGGCCGATCGCCTCCAGGCAGACGCGGGCCGTCTGAAGGCGGCGGCGCCTCATGGCGAGACCGAGGATGGCGTTCAGGCGCTCGAACGGCAGATCCCGGTCCAGGACCATGAGAGCTTCCGCGCTCACGGTGTCATCCTCCAGATTCTCCGCGAGCTCCAACAGGACGCCGCGGCCCTCGGCGCCCAGTTGTTTGGCTGCCCGCAGCCGGATCTCGGGGACCGGGTCCGAGCAGGCTCTGCGGAGCGCCTCGCCGGTCACCGGGCTCCAGGAGAGCTCACGGATCAGGAGGAGCAGGTTCTGGAGCCGCACGCCGGGCTCGGGGTCCCCGTTGGCGTTTTCGGCCAGCCGTTGCAGGACGTTCGAAGCGAAACGCTTCTGGACCTGGAGGAGGAGAGACAGCACGGCGGCGACCTTCTCGTCGCCAGACACGAACGCCCGCAGCTCACCGGAGTTGATTACGATTCCGCACTTCTCCTTCAAGGCGACCAGCAGCCGGCGCGTCTTCGCATCGAGCAGAGCGAGCACCAGCCGCGCCGGACCCTGGATGAAGAACGCGTCGTCGAAATTCTGGTCCCCGATCTCGATCTCCCGTCCGAGCTCGAGCGACGACTCGGGACGGATCGTCACGGCGTGGAATTCCGGCGGCGCCGGAGCCTCGACCGTAACCAGGGTGGACTGTCCCTTGTCTCCGGACATCTCCATCCGCACGTACACCAGTCCCGACCGCGCCCGGAGCCGCGGTTTCCAGCCGTTAGAAGTCTCCACGACCTGCAAGCCGCACGATTGCGCGGCCTCCTGCCAGGCCCCCAGACGATTGCGGCTTGCCACGAAGCCGAATCCGAGCATCGTGGCGCCCACCAGGAGGAAGACGGCTATTTCGGCCATGGCGAACGCTCCTCCGGCGGCAGCGAGAGCTGCCCGGCCGGGTCCTCGGTGAGCGACAGTTGGCCCGCCTCGGTCTCCGACAGCGACAACTGGCCCGCTTCCGTTCCGGCCAACGAAAGTTGGCCGGGCGAGGCGCCCTGGACTCGGGATTGGATCTCGGCGATTGACTGGCGCGCGGCGCGGCGGAGCTCGAGGTCGAGCAAGGAGCGCTCGGCCGCTTCCTTGAGCGGAAGCACGGCCGCAGTCGAGCCGACGCGGGCCAGCGCGTTCGCCGCGGCCACCCGGAGGTCTCCCCGGTCGCCCTGGAGGGCCTGGATCAGCGGCGGCTCGGCGGCCGGGCTCCCGGTCGCTCCCAGGGCCTCGGCTGCGGCGGGAGCCAGCTCGCCGGATTCCCGGGCGGCCATGACCTTCGAAAGCGCACCGACAGCGGCGGTGGCTCCGCTGCGGCCGATCGCCTCCAGGCAGGCAAGGCCGGTCCGATGGCGCCGCCGGCTCAAGGCGCCATCCAGGATGGCTGTCATGCGTTCGAACGGCAGCTCTCGATCCAGGATCGACACGGCCTCGGCGCTCACGGTGTCGACCTCCAGGCTCTGTGCGAGCTCCAGGAGGACATCGCGGCCTTCGGCGCCCAGCTCCTTGGCTGCCCGCAGCCGGATCTCGGGGCTTGAGTCCGAGCAGGCCGCGCGGAGCGCCTCGGCTGTTGCCGGATCTCCGGGGAGCTCACGGACCAGGAGTAGCAGGTTCTGCAGCCGCACTCCGGGCATGGGGTCCTGCCTGGCGTTCTCGGCCAGGCGTCGCCGGACCTCGATCGGCGGAGCGAATCGCTTGCAGACGTCGAGGAGGAGACGCAGGACCTCAGCGACCTTCTCGTCGGTCACGACCGCCCGGATCTCACCGTAGGAGATCTTCATCTGCTTCTCGAAGCGCGGGTTGGACAGCAGCCGGCGCGTTTCCGCATCCAGTAGTGCGAACACCAGCTGCACCGGCCCATCGATGATGAACATGTCGTCAAAGGATTCGTCCCCGACCTCGATCTCCCGCACCCAATGGAGCGCCGGCTGAGGACGAATCACCATCTTTTGGAAATCCGGGGGCGCTGGAGCCACGACCACGATCTGGGTAGGCCGGCTTTTGTCTCCGGAGCCTTCGAGCTGCACCTCCACCGGTCCTGCTCGTGCCTTGAATGAGCCAGGAGCCTCCACCATCTCAAATCCGCATGATGCTACGGCATCTTTCCAGCGCTGCCCACGCTTGCGATTTTCATGGATGAAGGACCAGACGGCCCAGCCGCCGACCAGGAGGGCGAACAGTGCCTCCATCAGGCTGGACCCTCGTCCGGTGGGAGAGAGAGCTGCCCGGCCGGGTCCTCGGTGAGCGACAGTTGGCCTTCCCCGGTCTCCGACAGCGACAACTGGCCCGCTTCCGTTCCGGCCAGCGACAGTTGGCCGGGCGAGGCGCCTTCGAGGCGGGATTGGATCTCGGCGATAGCCTGGCGCGCGACCCGGCGGAGATCCAGATCGAGCAGAGAGCGCTCGGCCGCCTCCTGGAGCGGCAGCACGGCCGCTGCCGAGCCGACGCGGCCTAGCGCCTCCGCCGCAGCCATCCGGAGATCTTCCTGATCGCGCTGGAGGGCATGGATCAGCGACGGTTCGGCAGTCTGGCTTCCGGTCGCTCTCAGGGCCCGGGCTGCAGCGACGGCCAACTCGCCCTTTTTTCGTTCCAACACCTCCGTCAGGATATCGACGGCGGCGGCTCCGCTGCAGCCGATCGACTCCAGGCAGGCACAAGCCGTCCGGAAGCGGCGCCGCCTCAAGGCGCGCTTGAGGATGGCTGTCGTGCTCTCGAACGGCAGCTCTCGACCCAGGGACGAAACGGCCTCGGCGCTGATGGCGTCGTCCTTCAAGCCCTCCGCGAGCTCCAGGAGGACGCCGCGGCCTTCGGCGCCCACCTCCTTGGCTGCCCGCAGCCGGATCTCGGGGCTTGAATCCGAGCAGGCCTCGCGGAGTGCCCAGGTGGTCCTCGGATCGTCGGGGAGCTCACGGATAAGGAGGCGCAGGTTCTGAAGCCTCACGCCGGGCTTGGGGTCCTGCGTGGCGTTCTCGGCAAGACGCCGCGGAATGTCCAAGGGTTGAGCGAAGCGCCTGCCGATCTCGACGAGGCCCGGCAGGACGTCGAAGATCTGCAGGTCCGTCACATGCGTCAGGAGCTCGCCGGAGGAGAGCCACAGGGGGATGAAGCCCCAGCGGGACAACAGTCGGCGCGTCTCCTCGTCGAGCAGGGCGGCTACCAGGGGCTCCGGCCCTTCGACGACGAATCGGCTTTCGAAAGACGGGTCCCCGGTCTTGGCGGCCACCCGAAACAGCGGCGCGCCGCGGATCGACACGTCCCGGAAACCCGGCGGCCCTGGAACCGCGACCACGATCCGGGCGGGCCGGTGCTGTTCTCCGGAGACCTCGATCCGCACCTCGATCTCTCCCGCCCGTGCCTTGACCTTCCGGGTCACCCAGGAGATCTCCACGTCCTGCAGGCCGCACAGCTCCGCGGCAGCCTTCCAATCCCGCAGGCTCTCGAGACCCAGCAGGTAGAGGACCAGGAGGCTCGAGCCCATCAGCACACCGCCGACGATGATGTCCATACCCGGACCTCCTCAGACCAGCTTGACGACCGGCTCCTCGCGCATCAGCTCGCGCTGTGTGAGGAGGTCGCGGACGGTGGCGGTCAGCCAGCGCTCGGCGCTCACTCCGAAGGCGATTTCGAGACGGGGCCGGCGGTCGCGGGGGGAGTGCGGGGGATCGAGATAGCCGAGGGTGGGGCTCGCCTCGTTGAGGGGCACGACGACCTGGGCATCGCCGGATGTGCCGCCCACCTTGTGCATGTCGCCGGCCGCGTCCCAGACGAAGCGGCGCTCGTCGCCGTCGGCGCGCGAAACTTCGCAGATGAGGAGCTTGAAGACGCTTTCCGGCTCGCCGAGCGCGCACGTCGGGACCAGTTGCCGCTTCCACAGCTCGGGCGAGGTGGGGAAGCGCGTCCCCCCGGGGACGATGACCGTGTGCTGGGCCACGCCGGTCTTCGGATTGTGGGTGACGAACGCGTACTCGTGCACGATGAAGTCGAGGGCGTTCATCCGGTCGCCCGCGAAGCAGGCGGCGCCGTAGGCCACCGCTTCGAAAGGTTGCCAGGCCCGCACCCGGCGGCGCTCGAAACGCTCTTCGAACCACGAGAAGAAACCGGGCAGGAGCGTCGAGCCTCCTACCAGCAGCACGTCCTCCACGTCGCTCAAGGCCATGCGGCTCTGTTCCAGGACCTCGTCCACCGAGGCGCTCAGGCTGCGATAGAACCCGTGCTCGTCCAGGATCTCCCGCAGGCGGCCGCGGTTGAGCGTGGCGAGCGCGCTGCCCGGCCGGGCCGGCTCCCGGGTGATCACGCCTCCCGGGGTCATCAGGAACGCCGCCTCTTCCTCGAAGTACACGGCTTCCTTCACCCGGCAGGCCTCGGCGAGCATCAAACGCCGCCACAGGCGGGTGACCTCGTCATCGTCGCGGGTCAGGTCGTGGCCCATCTGGCGGCAGAGGTCGTGCAGCACCCAGCCGTCCACGGCGTTGCCGCCCAGGGGGCGGCCGCGCTTGGCCAGCACGGTCGCCTGGCCGCTGATGGCTCCCTTGGGGGAGAGACGCACGAGGACGACGTGCATCGTGCCTCCGCCCACGTCCACGACGAGGACCGTGCGCTCGTGGCCGAGGCTGATTCCATAGCCGAGCGCGGCCGCCACCGGCTCGTCGACGAAACGCACCCGGCGCACGCCCAGCTCGCGCAGCGCTTGTTGCACTTCCGCGCGGTAGGTTTCAAATACCGTAATGGGCGAGGTGACGACGAGGTCGCGCACCCGGTGCCCCGTCGCCCGCTTGACCTCGCGCAGCAGCTCGCGCAGAAAGGCGTGGGCGGAGTCGCGGGCGGTGATGCTCTCGCGCCCGATCCGCGCCAGGGGCCGCAGCGCCTCGCTGCTCAGGCCGGGCTTGAAGGTGGGCACGAACGACGGATGGACCACGCCCTCGTTGCGCTCGAGCGCCGGCCGGCCGATGCGCGCCCGCTGGCCGATGAAGAACCGCCGCGCCAGCGGAGGCCAGCTTCCGAGACGGTCGACCGTCCGCAGCTTTTCGAGGAAGTGAACGGCCGACGGCACCAGGCGCGGCGCCTCGAGCGGGTCTTCCTTCTCGGACGCGGGCTTCCGGCAGACGGCGGGCAGCTCGACGAGGCGAGGCCGGCCCAGAGCCTCGTCCCAGAGCGCCACTCCGGAGTTCGTGGTCCCCAGGT
>DASUNJ010000708.1:0-18222 GCA_036277235.1 Thermoanaerobaculia bacterium
GCAAGCGCGGCGCGCTGGTCGTCATCAACCGCAGCGGCAAGCTGGTCCTCACGGACGAGAAGGGGCGCGAGCGCGAGCGCTACGCCCTGACCTACGGCTCGCAGCTCCTGGTCCACGAGGGCGACGAGGTAGAACCGGGCAGGGAGCTGGTGACCTGGGACCCCTTCACCTACGCCATCCTTTCCGAGGTCGGCGGCAAGGTGGAGTTCCAGGACATCGTCGAAGGCGAGAACGTGCGGGAGGAGACCGACAAGGTCACCGGCATGTCGCAGAGGATCATCGTGGAGGCCTCCGCGAACGAGAAGCGGGTACCCGCCATGATGATCCGCGGCGAGCGGGAGAAGCGGTACCTGCTGCCGTCGGGCTCCCACCTGGTCGTTCAGAACGGCCAGGAGGTCTACCCGGGCGATACGCTGGTGAAGATCCCGCGCGAGACCACGAAGACCAAGGACATCACCGGCGGTCTGCCCCGCGTCGTCGAGCTCTTCGAGGCCCGCAGCCCCAAGGAGCCGGCGATCATCACGGAGATCGACGGTGTCATCCACCTGGGCGACGTGCACAAGGGCATGAGGAAGGTGATCGTCGAGAGCGACATGGGCGAGAGCCGCGAGTACCTGGTGCCGCGGTCGATCCACATCAACGTGCAGGAAGGCGAGCGCGTCCGTGCCGGCGATCCCATGATCGACGGTCCGATCAACCCGCACGACGTTCTGCAGGTGCTCGGCGAGAAGGAGCTGCAGCGGTACATGACCGACAAGATCCAGGAGGTCTACCGTTCGCAGTCGGTGGCGATCAACGACAAGCACATCGAGGTGATCGTGCGCCAGATGATGCGGTCGGTGAAGATCGAGGAGGTGGGGGACACCGAGTTTCTGATCGACGAGCAGGTGGACCGCTGGAAGTTCGGCGAGGAGAACGACCGCGTCGTGGCCGCCGGGGGCACCCCGGCTATCGGCCGGCCGCTGCTCCTCGGCATCACCAAGGCGTCGCTGTCGACCGACAGCTTCATCTCGGCGGCCAGCTTCCAGGAGACGACGCGGGTGCTCACCGAAGCCGCCATCAGCGGCAAGGTGGACGGCCTCCGCGGCCTGAAGGAGAACGTGATCGTGGGCCGTGTCATCCCGGCCGGGACGGGCATGGACTACTACCACAACTTCCACATGGCCGAGGACTTCATCGAGGCCGAGCCCGAGCAGGAGGAAGAGCTCTTCTTCGAGTTCGGCGAGGAGGAGATCCGCAGCCTGCCCCAGGAAGTTCTGGAAGGCGATTAGCCTTCACGCCTCTTCTGAGATTGCAAGGGCGGCCTCACGGCCGCCCTTTTTGTAGGACCCTCACCCCCCGGCCCCCTCTCCCGCTCCACCCAAGCACTCCCGCCCCGGGAGAGGGGGGCAACAGGTCGCGCATGGCAGTCGTATACAACATGGTAAGATGAAGGCGCCGTGAGGAATAGACACATGCGGAACCGCATCGTTACAACCCTCCTCCTCGGCCTCTCCCTGATGGGCGGGGCTGTCTCGGCCGACGACGTTTTCCTCAAGAATGGACGCAAGTTCGAAGGGGTCATCGCGGAGACCACTGACACCCAGGTCCGCATCCGGATGCAGGGCGGGGTGGTCAGCCTGCCCAAGAGCCAGGTGCTCCGGGTGGAGGCGAAGGACTCGGACCTCTCCGGCTACCTGAGACGCAAGGAGGTGCTCCGGCGCAGCGCCGACGCCAGCGCCCAGGACTGGCTCGAGCTCGCCCGCTGGGCCAAGACCCAGGGGCTGGAGCAGGGCGCCCGCGAGGCCGCGCTGACCGCGGCCGAGCTCGATCCCAGGCTCGAAGGAGTGGCGACCCTCCTCCGCGGCTACAAGTACTCCTTCGACGAGCAGCTCGGCCGCTGGATCTCCTACGAGGAGTCGATGCGCAAGCGGGGCTTCGTGTTCTCTCAGGGCGCCTGGATCAGCCGCGAAGAAATGGCGGAGAGGGCCCGTCTGCAAAGGGAGCACGAGGCGCACGTCGCCCAACTGCGTGAAGCGGCCCGCGCCGATCGAGCCGCCCGCCAGACCGAGATGCTCCTCGCCACCCAGACCGCCCTCCTCCAGGAAACGGTCCGGGAGCGCGAGCGGGATCGCTACGTCGCCCCCTATGCCGGCTACGGCTGGCCGGTGGTCGTGATCCCCGGCTACTTCCCGCGCCCCTGCCATGGCGGCGACTGCAATCCGCCGTCGGGAGGCGGCGACGGCCACGGTGGCGGTCACCACAACCGTCCCGAAGGCCGTCACGGGCGCAGCAGCTTCACCCGCATCCCGGGCAGCGTGATCCCCGGCGGCGATACGGGGGGGCGGTCGTCGTTCCAGTCGCCGGACCGGTAAGCCAAAGGACAACAAGGACCTCAAGGACCTCAAGGACAGCAAGGACACCGTTCCTTGTCCTCGTTGTCCTTATTGTCCTTGAGGTCCTTTAAGTCCTTTCGCTTGTACCCCTCCCCCAAGCTCTGCAGACCAGTTTGCTCCGGCCTGTGGCACAATCGGTCTTTCTGGTCTGTTGCAGTTTGTTTGTCTTCGAGGGAGGTAGTCCATGCTGGAATCCTTGTTCAAGAGGGTCGCCGTGTTCGAAGGTCTGCCCGACGAATGGGTGGCCGAGCTCTCGGCCGCATCCGAAGAGCGCAGCTTCGACGGGAACTCGATCGTGTTCCGCAAGGACGACCCGTGCGACGGCCTGTACGTCGTCTCACGGGGCGGAGTCGTGGTCCGCAACGAAGTGGTCGGGCAGCCGATCGAGCGCGTGCGGGCCCTGGGTCCGGGCGACGTCTTCGGCGAATCGGAAGCGCTCGACGCCCTGCCGCGCCAGTTCTCCGCGCGCACGCTGGGACCCACCGTCGTCTTCCGCATCCCGGAAGAGCCGCTCCAGGAGCTGCTCAGAAGGCATCCCGAGATCGAGATCTCGCTGCGCGCTCCCATGCCCCGGCGGCGGATGGCGCGCATGCACGCCCTCATGGCTCCGGCGAGCCGCATGGAGCCGCGCATCTGGGTCGACCGGGACGTGCTCCTGACCCTGGATTGCGGCGAGCGCCTCGGTCTCCGGCTGGAAAACCTCTCCACCGGCGGCGCCTGCCTCAGCCCGGCCCCGGCCGGCTGGAGGGTACACAAGCCGCTGAGCTTCGTTCTCGGGACCGATTCGAAGCCGGAGCTTCTCAAGGTCTCGGGCGCGGTGCGCTGGCGTCTCGGAGGAGCGGTCGGAGTCTCCTTCGACGGCGCCGGTCCGGCCCTCCGCCGGCGGATCGAAGAGGCCCTGCGCGAGCTCCTGCCTCCGAGCTGAACGGCCGATGCGCCCGATGCGGGTCATAGCGATCGTGAACTCCGAAGCGGGCTCGGGCAGCGCCGGGGAGATCGACGCCGAAGAGCTGCGCAAGCTCTTCCGGGATGCAGGCATCGACGCGGACGTGCGCATCCTCCCCGGCGACCGGATCGGCGAGGCCGCGGAAGATGCGGTGCGCTCCGGGGTGGATGCGGTCGTGGCCGGGGGCGGGGACGGGACGATCCGAGCCGTGGCCGCCCGTCTGGCCGGCGGTCCGATCCCCCTGGGCGTCCTGCCGGCGGGGACGCTGAACCACTTCGCCCGCGACCTCGGCATCCCGGTCGATCTCCCTGGAGCGGTCCGTCTGATCGCGGAAGGAACGATCCACGAGCTGGATCTCGGCGAGGTCAACGGCGAGGTCTTCCTCAACAACTCACAGCTCGGTGTCTACCCGCCGGTCGTGAAGGTGCGCGACCGCGAGCGGGAGGAGAAGCAGCGGGGCAAATGGGCGGCCACGCTCTCGGCCGCGCTTCAGGTTCTCCCGCGCCACAAGGCGCTCCGCATCCGGGTCCTCATCGAGGGGAGCGAGCTGGCCCGCAAGACCCAGTTCGTGTTCATCGGCACCAGCGAGTACGAGATGGGCGCCTTGACCTACGGTGCGCCCTCGCGGCTCGACAGCGGCAACCTCTATCTCTACATCGCCAAGAACGAGACGGGTCTCGGGCTGGTCGGCCTCCTTCTGCTCAGCCTCTTCCGGGACATGAAGGGGACGAGCTGGTTCGACTGCCTCTCCGCGTCCGAATTCACGATCGAGATGAAGCAACGTTCGGTCCCGGTTTATCTGGATGGCGAGGTGACAGTGCTCGAGACCCCATTGCGTTACCGCAACCGGGTTCGGGATTTGCGGGTAATTCTGCCTGGGCGGGAAAAGGTGTAAGCCTCCCACGTCTCACGAGATCTCCCGGGGGGCCGGGCGTGCTGCCGGGAGAGGGGATGGGAGTAAGGGCCGGGCGATCGGCCGCCGGGCCGATTTGAGGGGCTTAGACTCGATCCAAGAAGCTTAGACCGGATTCAAGGAGCTTGGATCCGCCCTAAGAAGCTCCGGGCCGATTTAAGCGGCTTGAATCGGATCTAAGAAGCTTGGGTCCGTCCTAAGAGGCTTAGATCCGATCTAAGAAGCTTCAGGCCGGACTTAAGGAGCTTAGATCCGATCTAAGAGGCTTCGGCCGGATTGAAGGAGCTTAGATCCGATCTAAGAGGCTTAGACCGGATTTAAGAGGCTTAGATCCGATCTAAGAGGCTTCGCGCCGGATTTAAGGAGCTTAGATCCGATCTAAGAAGCTTAGACCGGATTTAAGAGGCTTGGATCCGATCTAAGAAGCTTCGGGCCGATCCAAGGATCTTGGGACGGTTCCCAGGAACGTGGGGCCGGTCCAAGCGGCTTACGGCGCCTGAATCATCCCCACGATGGCAGCGCGGATCAGGGCAACGGAAATCGCGGCGAGGAACAGGCTCGACACCTTTCCGACCGCCCGGCAGGGAGAAGATGAGCTGGCCGGCGCGGCGGGACTTCTGAGACACCCTCTAAGACTTGACGGTTTCGACAGCAAGCCGCTGTAGGCTACCGCACATGATCCAGGAAAAGGAGCTTCCCCTTCGCATTACCCTGGTTCATCCTCCGGCCGGAGTGGTGTTCTGTCTGCAACGGGGGAGGGCTGATCTGGTCTCGCCCACGGAGGCTGCGGGCGAGCAGCTCTCGTTCGATTTTGCCCTCCGGGTCCATGGCGACCGGACCGGCGGCCCACCCAATCTGCGAGGTGCCTTTGCCCAGGGACCTCCCGCGACGCGCTTCGTCTACGTCAATTCGGGAACGAGCGCCGGACAGGAGGACTCCTGCTGGACGAGGAGGGCCAAGGTTCCGCTGTCCGGCATCACCTGGGAACTGATCGAGCAGGCGATGTCAAAGCAGGGAACTGTTCTGGAGGCGCGCATTCTGGGGACTGCCAAGGATGGTGGGCCTGTGTGCGCGAGCGTCCGGCTGCTGGAGGGTGGGTGGCGGGCTTCGCCGGCTGAGCTTGACTTCGACACGGCGTAAGTTGATCAGGCCGAGCTTATACTTGTGCCGTGTGTACGTGGCCGATGACTGCAGGACGAGGTGCTCCGCCTCTTGGGAGGGCCAAGTCTGGAATATTCCGTCAGGCGAGCGACCTCGACCGGGAGACCTCCATTTGAGAACTCCAGCACTATAAGCCGGATGTTCGCTCTCGAAATGCATGTTCGAACTGATCGGATGAGCCTGCGCGAATGAAATCAGCTGGACTCTTGAGACTGCCGGACTCCGCCATACCCTGGTCGACGGCTGGCTCTGTGGAACAATTCCAAGAGATGAGGAGGAAAATTTGCCAGTCTTGCAACTTAATTCAATTCGAGACACAACGCTTTGGAAGAGGTTAAAAAACAGCTTCTCTGGATATGAGGGTGAACTAGCCCAGACGCTCGCCCTGAATCTGGTCAGTGTCTGCCAAGAGGCGTATGACCGGATGAAAGCCTTTCCGTCACTCCATCCGGAGTACACACTGCATGACGAAGTTCACCTCCTGCGCGTAACTGAGTTGATGTCGCGGATCCTGCCAAAAGAAGTTCTAGACCAACTCAATCCGGCTGAGATTCTACTTCTAATTCTCGCAGCTCATTTTCACGATCAGGGTATGGTATTGGAGCAGCCTGAGATCTCAGTGCTTGCTGGCGAAACGCAGTTTACCTTGTTCAGGGATAACTGGATCATTTCGCACCCCAATTTGAAGGAAATTGAGCAGGCCCTCCAAGAGAGGACGCTAAGCGAAGCAGAGAAAGTACGCTTTCGGGAGATCGAACAAGAACTTAAAGCCGCGTTGCTTACTGACTATGTTCGGCAAACCCATGGTGGCCGCTCAGCAAGCTTTGTCCGTGCTACTTACGCGAAAGACCCACGTTGGGAGATCGGAGGTACAAACGTAGCAGAGCTTGTCGCCCGTCTCTGCCTCTCTCATGTTATTCCATCTCTTGATTTGGATGGCGCTCATGGCTTTCGATATGACGAGGTAGTATCCTCATATCGCGTGAACATGGTCTATTTGGGATTGATCTTGCGTCTAGCGGACATCCTAGATCTTGATCGTGACCGAACTCCGGATACGCTCTATCGGAGCATTCATTTTAAAAGTTCTGTGAGCCTTAGAGAGTGGGCCAAACATCGCTCCGTCGAGGGATGGCTGATTCAGCCTGATTTTATACAGTTTACGATGCGCTGTGAGCATCCCGAGTACCAGCGTGCAGCCTATCACTTCATGGACTCGATTGACCATGAGCTTGCAGACGCTCAGGCGGCATGTAGGGCCTTTCCAGCTTCGGTTGATCGCTACAGACTTGACCTGCCTCTCTCCGTCGATCGATCGCGTATTGAACCTAAAGATGACGGATATATCTATAGCGACCTGGAGTTCTCGCTATCTCGTGACGAAATCATAAAACTTCTTATGGCAGACAAGCTATATGGTCAGTCGTGGATTTGCGTCCGCGAGCTTCTGCAAAACGCGTTGGATGCACTCCGAACTCACCGAGCAGTAATCCGCAGGGATGTAGGAGTCGATTGGCTTGATGGAAAGATCGAAATGATCCATGAGTTGGATTCTGATGGTTACGAGATTCTCAAATGCACGGACAACGGGATCGGAATGGACCGGAATGTTGTTGAGAGATTTCTGACGCGAGCAGGAAGAAGTTACTACCGATCTCCAGAGTTCGAGATGGAACGAGTCGGTTTCCGTGCCCTCGGCTTTGATTTTGATCCGTGTGCCCAATATGTCCTGTTTTATGCTGGGTGATCGGATAAGAATTCATACCCGAAAGCATTATGGCCTAAATAGGGGAAATGGAGAGCCTCTGCTGGTTGAGATTAACGGATTGAGTGGTATTATTGTACTTCGACGTGGACCAGACGATCAAGCAGTTGGGACAACTGTAGAGGTAATCGCTCGCCGCAAGCCGAGTTTTTTGACGAAATACGAGGACAAGGTTCGACTGCTTGCTGCATTGGATAATTATGCCCTTGCGACCGAGTTCCCAATTTATGGACGGTGTTCAATACCGGAGCTGGCTGGCGAACTTAGAATACCTGGCGAGACGTTCGTTCCGAGAACTAGGTTCGAAGAGCTTGGTATACCCTCGATTGATACGATCGAAATTCTTTTTTCGGGAATTGATCAAAGATTGAGTGGTTCCATTCGCGCAAGCTTTTTGGTGGATACGCAAGGGAAACCTGTCTTCCGGACACCACAAGCAGAGTGGGTTGAAGTGGGCGTTGCTGGAGACCATGACTACGAAAGGAAACGGTCTAATTTAATTTTTGGCAGCAGCTATCAGGACGTGTATAGTGGCCGCTTCCGTGACGCCGTTTGTGTCGACGGGATCCTTGTTGCCGGGGTCGGCGGGCGTTCCCGAGATCCTAGGTTTGAAGGTATGATCGGAGGTCCTGGAAACCCGATGTCCTGCGGAGAACTGGTCAGCTTTCTTCTCGATATCCGAGGAACTATAAAGCCGCCACTGACCCCGGCACGTACGCCCCTGGAGAGGTTGCGCGGCTGGGAAGACGAAAGCCCTCGATGGGCTAAAATGCAGCAGGTTGTACACAAAGCGGAGGGGCTTTTGCTTCTAGCATTGTTGGCTAAATTCGATGGAGAAGTTGATTTAGAGACCTTTTGGGCCTTAACATTCATCTATGGTGGGAAAAACTCCGCTGTGTACTGGATGCCCGCAGGCTCGCTTTGGTCGGCAATTGGAGTCCCTATTGGTTATGAGGGTGGAAATTACGAATGGAAGAGGTTGACGTCCTTGCCCCCTCTGGAAATTATCTCGCAACTCTCTGCTGAAGTAGATGGGAGACGGAGCGTCGCCGTCCAGCGCTCAAAGAACCAGAGAGGGCAAATCCACTTGAAGCAACTAGATGGAGGCGTCGTGGGCGAATGTTCTCGACTCTCAGGGTGGGTTCAGGATAGAACTGACTGTATGTGGAGTTTTACGTTGCTGACAGCATTGATGTCAACCGTTGTTCTTAGTGGACAAAGACCGCGGCTAGAGCTAAGGAGTCCAGAGGACCCTGATTCCGCGCCTGCGGAGTACATCGTTGGCTTACACTTTGACTGGTTTATACTATTGCCCTACTCTGGAGATCTTCACGATTTTGTTTCTGTCCATCTTCCTCTAAGAAATGCAAATCGATCTCACCCAATTGTTAAGGTGTTACTTGAATCCAGATGGCTTGAGCAAAAGAGCGGCTTGCAGGAGTTCGCCAAGGCGCTGGTAAGTATACTTAGTCAGGGTAGTGGATTCGATTCAAACCAATACTGGCAGAAGAAGATCGGGCATCTCTATCGAAGCGTCAATTGGGTCAGCGTCGCCGCAGAATTTCATCCACCATATAAGGTATTTACATCTGAGGGGGAGGTGATTCTGGTAACCAATGAGGTCCTAGAGAGTTGGGCCGATAGGCCAATCGCGGCGGCAGAGTAGGACCTGCCGAACAGTTGCCCCGGTGAGTGTATAAGGCACTGCCTAGACGGCTGGCCGCGCCCGGGGAGCCCTTTGCCATCCCTCTCCTGCTGTCCATTATAATACCGGCGGACTCTGACAGAAACGGGAATGGTGCCATCCCGGAATGGAGGTTGAAGAGGATGTACCGCAGCAACATCGCTGCCTTCGCAATGCTCGCCTTGGCCATTCTGTCCTGCGCGCCGGGCACGGCTCGCCGCGACTCGGGTGATGAAGAGCAATTGCTGTTGCTTCACCAGGAGGCCATGCGGGCCCATCGCGAGAGCAACATTGACCTCCTGCTCGAAGCGGAGGAGGACGACTACATTGTATCCAGCCGGGGCGAGGTATCCCATCCGGATCGAGACGCCCGCCGGCAATTCCTCGGGCCGTACCTGGAGAGCACCAGATTCTCAGTGTATCGGGATCAGATCCCCCCTCTCATCAAGGTCTCGCGTGACGGCTTGCTAGGCTGGGTGGTCGTACAGGTCGAGGCGAAGGGCGAACAAACGGAACCGGACGGCACTGTAGCCCCGCTGGAGTTCGTAAGCTCCTGGATCTCGCTCTATGAGAAGCGCAATGGCCGATGGGTCCGGATCGGCAATGTCTCAAACTTCAAACCAGGCCCGGACAGCTGACCGCGAGGATTGCAGCTCTATCCTTCCCTCTCCGCCACCAGCCCCACCTGGCGGAAGCCGGCCCTCTGGATGAGCTCCAGAGAGGCGCCTCTGGAGGATTAGAACTGGAGGCAAGGGAATTGGTTCCCCGGACGCCGACTGGGCGGCGGGAGATCCTCGACCACCTGCGAAGCCGCGGCCCGCTGAGCCGATCTCGTTCGTCGAACGAGAGAGCTTCCCGTCCCGGCTGTCGAGGACCACCGGGCGCCGGGTGGTAGCCCCGGAGCCCGGTAGTAGACCGACTAGCAGGCTGCTGAAAAACCTCTCGACCGCGGTAAAATTACCATGTTTCGGGAGGTCGAGAGATGCGTGGAGACGACCACAAGCAGGGAACGATGTTCAGCTACGTGTCGCTGGAACAACGGGTGCCTGAAAACCACCCGTTGCGCTTGATCCGGACGATGGTGGATCAGGCGCTGACCGAGCTTTCGATGGCCTTTGAGGGCCTGTACTCGAGAGTGGGTCGGCCGTCGATCCCACCGGAGAAACTGCTGAGGGCTCTCCTTCTGCAAGTGCTTTACACGATCCGGAGCGAACGGATGCTGATGGAGCAGCTTGACTACAATCTGCTGTTCCGGTGGTTTGTCGGCCTGGGCATGGATGACTCGGTATGGGTGCCGACAGTGTTCAGCAAGAATCGGGATCGCCTGTTGGAAGGCGATATCGCCAAGGAGTTCTTTGCCCGAGTACTCGAGCAAGCGAGCAATCGCCGTCTGCTGTCGTCGGAACACTTTACGGTTGACGGCACCTTGATCGAGGCTTGGGCTGGGCAGAAGAGCTTCCGGAAAAAAGAGGAGCCGGGAGAGACTCCACCCGATGACCCCGGAAACCCGATCGTGGACTTTCATGGGGAGAAGCGCTCTAACGCGACGCACAAGTCCACCACCGACCCTGAGGCCAAGCTCTTCAAGAAGGGCAAGGGCCGAGAAGCCAAACTGTCCTACATGGGCCATGTGTTGATGGAGAACCGCAATGGGCTGGTGGTCAACGTCGAACTGACAGCGGCCACTGGGAAGGCAGAGCGCGAGGCGGCGTTGTCCATGTTGGAACAGATTCCTGGGTCCGGGCAGGTGACGGTTGGTGCGGACAAAGGCTATGACACCAAAGACTTCGTTGCTCAGACCCGAGCCCTCGATGTAACTCCGCATGTGGCACAGAACACCTCTGGGCGTAGGAGTGCAATCGATGGTCGGACGACCCGGCACGAGGGGTACGCTATCAGCCAGAGAATCCGTAAACGCGTGGAGGAGGTCTTTGGCTGGATGAAGACAATCGGGCTGATGCGCAAGACTAGGCACAAGGGAGCGGACCGGGTGGGTTGGATGTTTGTCTTTGCCGCAGCGGTCTACAACCTGGTTCGAATGCGGAACCTGTCGGAAGCGATACGATGACAGACCGGGGGGAGGCTCAAACAGGGCTAGCAGCGGCACCGAATCCACCTCACGTTTTCCCGCTCTCCTTGCCGCTTGCCTTCCCATCTCCTGAGAGCTCCTGAGGTTGGCGACTATGTTACCTACGAACGCGATAGACCCAGCTTTTTCAGCAGCCTGCTAGGCAACCCTGGCAAACGAGAGGAGATCCGTCATCGTGAAGTTCACACCGACCGTTCCGTCTCTTTGTGGGAGGGTCGGCTTCCAGTTCTTGTCCGTGCTCCAGTAGGATCCCGAGTCGCTCAAAAGCAGTCCGATGAACACCTCGGCAATGATCCGGCTGCCGACTTGACCGAGCCGCTTGCCGTCCTGTTGAACGAATGCCTCCTTGAGGATGTACCACCAGAGGGGCGAGCTCTTGTGGAGATTGAGGGGCTTGAGCTCCTTCGTCTGCGACAGCTTCAGCGGCGTGTACCCCAACTCCGTCGCGATCGCCTGTCCGGACGCGAGGTCGTGCATCAGGTGGCGTTCCAGGTTTCGAGCCGCGAGAGTCCTGACATCCTCCACGGGCTCGGGCAGCCCAGGTCCAACCGGCAGGTCAAATAGCGGCGACGAGATGAACGGATCGATCCGTTTGTTCTTCTTTACCTTCGGCAGCACTTCGGCCTTGCCGTTCTTGATGGCGACTTCCAAGGTCCCAAAGTCGAAGAACGTGTCCCACTCGACGAAGCGCCGAGGTGCGCGCCGGCCGCCGCGCAGGTCGTTGGGGTCCATGTCGCGCTGGTCCAGGGGATCGCGCGTGTCGAGCGCGGCGTCGAAGATGGGAGCGCCGAAACCAACGTTGATCTTATAGCCAGGCCGGATCTGGCTGTGGCCGAAGCGGAAGGCGGCGACCTGGAACTCGCGCGGCATTTGCGGGTTGGGGGAGGGCTTGAAGACCGTGGGACCGTTCTTTTTTACGTTCGTGTACACCCCTTTGGCCAAGCTGGCTTCAAGGTACTGGTTGACGAGGATGAACTGGTAGTGCCAGCGGACGAGACGCCGTGCCTCCTCAAAGAGGTTTGGCGGCTTGCTCTCTCTGATGTGATCGACGATGCGGTTGTGAAACCGGATGAAGGCGAGGTGCATCTGCGAGATGATGACGTTCTCGTCGTTGCGGCCGTCGGCGATGATGGCCTTGAGCTCGTTCACGCGCGGCAGGTCGCGCGGAGCCTTGAAATCGACGCGCAGCTTCTCGGGTTGGGCGGGATCGTAGAGGTCCGGATCCCCCTGAGGACCCTTGCCGTACACGCTGTCCAGGTCGAAGAAAGGTGTCCGCTCGTTCGGAAAACTGGGCCCGGTGTCGCTGAGAGGTTGCCTGTCGAGGGTGATGTCATGGTCGATGAACTGGCCGAGGAAGGTGAAGCCGACCGTCATATCGGGATTGTCGTTGTCCGGATTCAGCTCCGGATTCGCGTCGAGCGGATTGGTGATGGTCACCAGCGGGTCCTTGGCATCCATCAACCCGCCCTTCTTACCCAGCGTCCTTAGATTCTTGAGGACCTCTTGCTTGACCTGTCCCTTCCAGAAGGGATCGAGGTGCGGAAACATCTTGTTGAAGCCGCTTGCCGGCATGGCTGCCGGCGCTGCGGCTACCGCCGCTGGCGGAGCCTCGTCCGGTGAGTAGTACAGCGAGTCGTCGAACATACGGACGTCTTCCTTGACCGGGGTGTTTGCACCTTGCATGAGGATCTCCTGTGTAAGCGTGGTGAAGGGGGGGTGCCGATGCTCATGTTGCAATATTGCGCAGAGCGTGCTGCGAGAAGCAGCAGGTCATATCCTTTATTTTGGCGTATTCGTAAAGAGAATGTTACCCCCCTCCGCCTCCTGAGCTCCGAGCCTTATCTCGACGGACTGCTCTTGCGGATCTTATGGACAGCCGGCATGGTCGCCTGGGTTCTCTCTCCGCTTTGGATAGTCGGCTCGATCGCCTTGGCCCTGTCTGCACGCAGGCGAAAGCAGGGGCCTGCCTTAGCCGATGTGGTCGTCCTCGTGCTCGTCTTCTGCCTCATGGGCCTGTATATAGCTCTCGTCTTCCTTTTGGACTAGCTCCCGGTTCCCCGATTCGATCCAAGTTAGAAGTGTGACCGTCTGCACTCCAGGTGTACGCTCGTCGTACATGAAATGTGCGCGCGGACCTCCGACGCCACTCTCCAATACCGAGCCGGGCAGGCTTGAAGGGACTGATCTGACAAGGTTTAGGACCTCTGGCCCCAGGTGGCACGCCCCTCGCTCCTCCCCTAAGCGTTCGTGAGAAAATCGGAGGAGAACCTCATGAGATACAGCGCTCTCATCTTCATCCTTCTGGCTGCCTTCATCATTCCGGCCGAAGCTGCGCAGCCGGTGGCTGTAGTGTTGTCGCAGCCGGTCGAGGCATCCGAGATCGAGCCCCGGCCGGGCGGGATTGCGCGCCACGGGGCCAGTCTGCTCCAAATCCGGGCGAAGCAGCTTGCAGCCCTCGTTCAGCAGCGGCTCCTGGACTCGTATGCGCAGCGGCACGGGCTGGAGCCGACAGAGGCCGAGCTCCGGGCGCTCTTACGCTCTTTCGAGGAGGCCGCCAAGGGGGCGGAAGAGTCCATGAAACGGGCCAAGGAGGAGCGGATCGCGGGGATCCGGAAGAAGCTCGAAGCGCCGGCCCTCGATCCGGCGGAGCGGACGCGGCTGACGGCGGAGCTCGCCAATTGGGAGCGTTCTCCTACAGGCCGCGATGCCAAGGCGCGGGAGGCGGACCCCATGATCAGCGCCCTCGCTCAGAATTGGAAGGTCCAGCGGTCGCTCTACCGGCAATACGGCGGCAGAGTCCTCCTGTCGAGCTTCGGGTTCCATGTCGCGATCGACGCGATGAGACAGTTTTTACAGGAGGAGGAGAAGCGGGGATCGTTCGAGATCCCCGATCCCGATCTGCGCGCGGCCTTCTGGGCAGCGGTTGCCGATGAGACCTGGGCAGACGGGGTAACGAGCGGCCGTGGAGCAGAGGACGTTTTCGCGACGCCCCCATGGCAGGCCGAGGAGCGCCGTCCATGAGCAGGCATGTCGCCATCAAGAGGTAGCAGCCGGATGAAATTCCGGCGGGGTTCCTTTCACCTCTTCCTGTGGGGAGCGGATTCTCCCGGCGAGACGATGCTTATCGGCTCGTTCACTTCCGCCTGCACGAGGGAAGGGCATACCTATGGCTACCTGGCATTGCGGTGCTCGTGACTGCCTTCTTCATGACGAATCGGGCCACCGGTGTCCCGAAGGGGCAGTCTGGTACTGCGGTTGCCGCCAACCTGCTTGCCAAGGACATCGCAGCCCTCTTGACCGCTGTCCCGGAGGGAGTCTTTGGCATTGCGGAGCCTTGAAATGTTCTACCCATGGGGGCCCAGAACCCTGTCCGAGCGGCAAGTGGTTCTGCGGTCTGTACGATCCGCAGTGCGAAGGGCATCAAAAGCCTACCAAGCGATGCGAAGAGGGAGCAGCCGACTGGCACTACTATCGCTGGTTCAATCCAACGGCGGCAAATTCGATCATCCAGATTTTGCGATCACCGGCGGCTCAACGGGTCAGCTTCAAGCTCGGCATCATCAAGGTGGACGGAGCCGGGCTGCAGACGGTGGCCCGGCTGGTTGAGCAGGGACGAATCCTGGTGACTCACGAACCGGTTCTTGACTGGTCCTCCTCCTATCATCACGAGATGAACGCATGGGGTGTTGGGAAGAGGACGATTTCCACCATGAGTCAGGAAGCGCTAGTGGTTCATGAAGCCGTCCATGCTCTGAATGATTGGCACCACCTGCAAGTGAATGCGAGAGACGATGAAGCTGCCGGGTACATCGCCCAGATGATCTACCACCATCACAAGCAGCCCGGCCGCTTTGTTCAGCCGGTGGCAGGGGCGCGAATCACCTACGCCACGAACACTGTGGTCTTGCAGTGCGGAAGGCAACCCGGCAGCAAATTTTGTGACGCGGCCGTATTCGGGCTGGCGGCCCTGATCGGCCAAAGCTTTATGACAGGCCAAGCGCCACCGCCATCATCCTTGGATCAGTTGCGGGACGCAATCAGTCGCCATGCATACTACAGGGAAATTCCTGGCATCCGGAGCAATAGCAACCGGTCCTACGGTGGTGTTTGAAATCGCCCGGGTGTTCGCGTCACTTTACACGGTCGGGCGAAGATCGCGGCCCTATCCATCCCTCTCCGCCACCAGCCCCATTTGGCGGAAGCCGGCCCTCTGGATGAGCTCCAGGATGCCGCGCACCTCGCCGTAGGAGAGTCGCCGGTCCCCTTCCACTACTACAGGACGATCCGGCAGATACATCCCGGCCAGGGTGCTCGCGAGGAGCTCGCGCGGCACAGGTAGCCCATTGACCCGGATTGTGCCGTTCTCCAGGATGGCCACCTTGATCAGGCTCTCTTTCGGCGTGAACGGCCCGGGCCCGTTCGTCTTCGGGAGCTGAACGTCGACCTGCTTGTAGAGCAGCGGCGTCACCACCATGAAGATGATCAGGAGCACCAGGCAGACGTCGACCAGGGGAGTGACGTTGATCTCGCTACGGACGGCGGTCTTCTCGGAAACGTTCATCTCTCCACCTCCTGGATGGATCGTTGTGGAGAGGCGCCTCTGGAGGATTAGAACTGGAGGCAAGGGAATTGGTTCCCTGGACAGCTAAGATGCACCTTATGGACTGGACCACTCCAGCGGGTTACGGGGACGTCTTCGACCGGCTCGAACGGGATCACGTACGGTATGTCGTGATCAGTGGTATTGCAGTCGTCCTGCACGGCTACATCCGCCCCGTCGCCGATCTGGACATTGTCATAGACGCCGCGCCTCACGAAGCGCGCAAGGCGATGCACGCATTGACAATGACCGGCTTCGTGCCCAGCATCCCACTTCCTCTGAGTGTACTCACGGTGCTGCGGATGTTCGACTCAGCGCAGCGAGAGGTTGATGTTTTCGTCCGCTACTGCATCCCCTTCGATGAGCTGTGGGCAAACTCGGAGCGCGTGCCCGTCGGCGCCAGCAACGCGCGTGTCGTGTCGCTGGAGCATCTGCTCCGGGCGAAGCGGATCCATGGACGGCCGCACGATCTTCTGGATATCGAAGGGTTGCTCGCGCTCAAAGATTCCGGTCGATCCGATCCAAGATAGGATCGGCGCCGTGCGCGCTCCTCTGAACCGTGAACGCCTCCGGGCCGCCGTCTTGGTGCTCCTGCTCGCGGGTCTGATCGCGGTGCTGGCGACGCGCGGGGTCCGTCTCGCGGCGCAGCCGGAGGAGCTCACCGGCATCGACGAGAGAAAATGGTTCCGCTCGTCGGGACCCGTGGCCCTGGCGGCCGAAGCGTTCGGGGCGGTGAGGAGCGGTCTGCCCTCGGGCGGGGAGGTGTGGTTGACGCTCCCTCCGGGATGGGATCCCGGGTGGTGGGGCTGGATGGCCCGCTATCACCTTCCGGAGCAGAGCATCGCGGGCGTCCTGCAGCAAGCGTCGGAGGCCCCCGCGGGGTCCTGGGTCGTGGCGGTCAGCCCCGAGGGAAAGGCCGTCGTCCAGCAGGCGGGGCAGTCTCGATGAGGTTCCTGCTTTCTCTAGTGGTCCTACTGGCCTTGCTGGTGGCCGTGGGCCTGCCGCTCGCTCTCCTCGGGATGCCGGTCGCTCCGCTCTCGGTGGTCTTGCTGGCAGCGGCGCTCTTCCCTCTGGTGAGGAAAGTCCGCCTTCCTTCAATGATGGAGGAGGAGACCGTGGAGGAGCGCTGGCCGCGCCCGGTCGCGCTCCTGGCGCGGGTCGCGCTGCTCCTCGCCGTGGCGCTGTTCCTCGCCAAGGTCGCCCTGGCGCCGCTCTGGTCCTGGGACCATTTCGCGATCTGGGGCTTGAAGAGCCGCCAGATGGTGGTCGAGGGACGGCTGGACCTCGGTTTCCTCGCCTTGCCCGGCTTCGAGTTGTCGTCGACCTACTATCCGATCGGGCTCCCTGTGCTCTGGTGTCTGCTGGCGCTCGGTGGCCTGCCCGGGACGGCGCTCTTCAAGGTTGTCCACGCGCTGTTGGGCCTGGCGCTCGTCGCGGTGACGCGCCGCGGCGTCCTGCGGCTGGGCCTCTCCCCCACGGTGGCGGACGCCCTCGCCGCCCTGCTGGCCGCCTCGCCGCTGCTCTGGGACACGATCACGGTCGGGCTCGCCGACCTGCCGCTGGCGCTCTGGGTCACGGCCGGGCTCGTGCTCGTCCTGGAGTCCTCCGGCGATCATCCAGGAAGCGTCTGGCCGGCGGGAGTCTGCCTGGGTTTCCTCCCCTGGATCAAGCAGGAGGGATTGCCGCTCGCCCTTCTCGCGCTGGCCGCGGCGGCAGTGATGGTGTCCTCGGGAAAAGGCCGGAAGCCCCGCCTGGCGGCGCTGCTCCTCCCGGCCGGTCTGCTGATTGCCGGAGCCCTGGCGATCGGCCGGACGCTTCCCAAGGCCGGCACGGCTTTCCTCGATGGGGATTGGCGGGGGAGAGGGCTGGAGCGGCTCTCCCGGCCCGGGGAGATCCTGACGATGCTGGGTTCCGATCTGGCCGCGCCGGACTGGCTCGGTTTCTGGTTCCTCTTCGCCGCGTGCCTGGCGTTCGCCCTCTGGAGGGCCCTCCGGAGGGAATATCGGCGGAATCGGACCGCCCTCCTGCTGGCCGGGGTCGTCGTCCTCCAGCTCGGCCTCTACGGGGCGATCTACTTCTGCACCTACCTGCCCGTTGCGGACCACATCCTTTCCTCTTTCACGAGGATCACCGCGGCGCTCGTACCGCTCGGCATCCTGGCGATCGCCGCGTCGGGAAGGGAAATGAGTAACGGCTGGCGGTTACGTGCCGGCATGTAATAGCATGTGTCCGCAATGAGTGAAGAGGTAGCCGAGCGAGTCCATGAGCTGGTAGAGGCCGTCTACCGCGACGAGTCGCGGCGCGTGTTCGCCACCCTGATCCGCGTGCTCGGCGACTTCGACGTTGCCGAGGAGGCGGTCCACGATGCCTTCAGGGCCGCGCTGGAGCAGTGGCCGCGCGACGGCGTGCCTGCCAATCCCCGGTCCTGGCTGGTGTCGGCCGGACGTTTCAAGGCCATCGACCGCATCCGCCGGCAGGCCCGCTTCCAGGCGCTCGAGGACGACGCGCCCGTCGAGCCCGTCGAGCCCGAGCTGTGGGAAGGGGAAAGCGTCGAGGATGACCGGCTGCGGCTCGTCTTCACCTGCTGCCACCCTGCCCTGCAGCCCGACGCGCAGGTGGCCCTCACCCTGCGCGAGGTGTGCGGCCTGACCACCGAGGAAATCGCGCGCGCGTTCCTGACGGCGCCCCG
>DASUNJ010000709.1:0-4122 GCA_036277235.1 Thermoanaerobaculia bacterium
CCGGACGCCCACGAGCCGTCCGCGGCGCAGACGGATCTCGGCAAGGTTCGGGAGGGCGAGCGTGATCTTCCGGGGCCCATCGCACTGCTCGAGCAGGTGAGCCGCGTGGAGGAAGGCGCGCTCGGCTCCGGCGAGGTCTCCGAGCTGGGCGCGTCCCAGGCCAAGGTCGTTCCACAGGCCGGCGGCCTCCTGCCGGGAGAGAGTGCGCCGGCCGACCCGGATCGCCCGCGCCATCTGCACGGCGGCTTCATTTCCCTGCCCAGGTCCCTGCCCCGGCTCGCGCAGGGCGCGGAGCGCGCGGGCGTGGTGCCAGCGCCAGGCGAGGTCGGGTTCCGAGCAGGCCGGCCGGGTGATCTCCAGCCAGCGGTCCATCTCGGTGAGATCGTCCCGGTCCCACGCGGACAGGGCGGCAACCAGGCCGGCCCGCGCTCCGACCGCACCGCCGGCCGGGTCCGCAAGCTCCAACGCCCTTCGCACCCAGGGCTCGGCGCGCTCGGGATCTCCGCCATTGGCGAGGACGCGGGCGGCGATCTCGGCCAGCTCGACCGCCTGCTCCGCGGTCAAAGTCTCCTTTTCGAGACGTCGTAGGGTGGCCCGCACCGCGCCGAGCTGCCCGAGGTGGAGCTGGCAGCGGGCCCGCACCGTTTCGGCCGCGGGCGAGCGCAGACCCTCCAAGAGAGCCAGGGCCGCTTCGGTCCGTCCGCGGTCCACGAGCGAGCCGGCCTGAGAGATCAGCTCGCCCTTCTCGTCTCCTTCCCAGAGCGCCCGCGCTTCGGGACCGGCGAGCAGCTCCCGCAGCTCCGCCAGGTTTCGCGTTTGGGAGAGGAGGCGGAGGCGGAATGCCCGCGGTCCCGCGACCCAGACGCTCTCATCCACCTGACCGCAAAGGGCCGTCCGGACCGGGGCGAAAACGGGCTCCCAGAGGAAGGGCGAATCGACCAGGATCTGCGAGACCGCCTCGTCCGGAGCGAGGGGGGCCAGCGACTGGAACCAGCGGTCGACCAGCGCCCGGGCCGCCCGGCTGGCCGGCCCCCTTCCCGCCAGCGCGGCGCTCCCTTCGTGGCGGAACAGGCGTCCGAGCAGCTCCCGGAGGATCTCCTGGGCGTGCCGTTCGCAAAGCCCCGGCGCCGCCTCCGGAGCCGCGAGCCGCCCCTCGGGAGTCACCCGCGCCAGCGACCAGTCGAGCACCGCCCATCCCGCGCGGTCGAGCAGCGACAGGAGGCCCGCCGCTTCCAGAAGGACGCCGATCCGCTGCTGGCCCGTCAGCCGGGCCGCCGCCAAGGGGATCGATCGGGGAACGGGCTCCAGCGATGGATGCACGACCAGCAGGGCCGGGCTCATCTCCAGAGCACCTCGACATGGATGGAGGGCATGCGGGCCGGGATTGTACAGCACCCGACGGCAATTTGTCGCGTCAGCCCAGCAGAGTGGACAGGTCTTTCCAGAACCCCGGATACGACTTCGACACGACCTCGGGCGAGCCCACGACCACGCCGGGCCGGCGCAGGCCGGCGAGAGCCAGGCTCATGGCGATCCGGTGATCGCCACGGGGATCGATGAGCACGGTGCCGTCAGGAGGAGCGGCATGGGCCCAGATGCCGGGGATGCGCAGGCTGTCCGGCCCCTCGTCCACCTCGGCGCCGAGCTTGCGCAGCTCGGTCGCCATGGCTTCCAGGCGGTCGCTCTCCTTGATGCGGAGGTGGGCCACGTTGAAGATGTGCGTCTCGCCCTCGGCGAAGGGACCCAGAGCCGCCAGGGTGGGCACCTGGTCCGGCATCGTAGACAGATCCGCCTCGATGCCCACGAGCCGCCCCGTTCCGCGGACCTCCAGCTCATCCCCCCGCCAGTCGGCCTCGGCGCCCATCTTCAGAAGAAGATCCAGGAATCCCCGGTCGCCCTGGCGCGAGTCGCTGGCGAGCCCTTCGAGCACGACCGTGCCGCCGGTCAGGGCTGCCGCCGCTGCCGGGTAGCAGGCGGCCGACCAGTCTCCCTCCACCCGGACGCGGTCGGCGCGCAAGCCGGAGGGGTACACCCGCCAGAGCTTCTCTCCCAAGCGCTCGATCCGTCCGCCCGCGGCTTCAACGACCCCGAGGGTGACATCTACATAGGGGCCGGAAGTGAGAGAGCTGACCTCGATGGTCACCTCCCCCGGCGCCCGCAGGGCTGCCATGAGAATGGCCGAGAGGTACTGGCTCGACTCGCCGGCATCGAGCAGGGTCGTTCCCGCGCCGAGCGTGCCCCCCTCGATGCGCAGCGGCACGAAGCCCTCCTCGCCGAGGTACTCGATGTGCGCCCCGAGCTGCCGCAGAGCGTCGACGAGGGGGCGGACCGGACGCTCCCTCAGGCGCGGCACGCCGTCCAGCCGCCAGATCCCCGGCACGACGGTGAAGGTCGCCACCAGGAAGCGGAGCATGGTGCCGGCGTTGCCGCAGAAGACCTCCACCTCTCCGGCCGGCGGCTCGACCGGCTGCAGGTGGACGTCGTCCCCCCTCTCCTCCACCCGGAATCCGCAACGCCCGAGGGCCGCGAGGAAGAGATGGATGTCCTCGGCGATCAGCGGACGCTCGACCACCATGGGCCGGCGCGACAGCAGCGCCAGGTTGAGCCAGCGATGGCTCAGGCTCTTCGACGAGGGGACCCGCAGCCGGCCCCTAATCGATTTCAAAGGCAAGCCCGTCATAGCCGAATTCGACCCCCGGCGGCAGCATCGAGGGGTCTCCGTAGTCGATCTCGTGGGCGAGGTGGGTGAAGATGGTCCGCGACGCTCCGATCCGCTCCGACACCGCGACCGCCTCCGCCACCGAGAAGTGGGTCGCGTGCGGCCGGAAGCGCAGGGCGTCCAGGATCAGGGTCTCGACTCCCTGGAGGAGTGGAAAGCTCTCCTCCGGGATGCGGTTGCAGTCGGTCACGTAGGCGAAGCTCCCCATGCGGTAGCCGAAGACCTCCAAATCCCCGTGCCAGACCGGGACGGGGACGATCTCGCGTCCGAGGAGGCGGAACGGCTCGCGGATTCCGATCAGGTCGAGCTGCGGCTTGCCGCCGCCGGCCTGGGTCTCCTCGAAGACGTAGGCGAACGTGCGCCGGATGGCATGGAGCGTCAGGTCCGAGCCATAGCAGGGGATCGTCATGCGCTGGCGGAAGTTGAAGATCCGGACGTCGTCGAGCCCGAAGACGTGGTCGGCGTGGGCATGGGTGAAGACGACCGCGTCCACCCGGGGGATGCCGAAGCGGAGCGCCTGCTCGCGCAGGTCGGTGGGCGTGTCCACGAGCACGATCCCGCTGCCGATCTCCAGCTTGAGCCCCGGCCGCCACCGCCGGTTGCGCGGGTTGTCCGACGTGCAGACCTTGCACGGACAATTGATCACCGGCACGCCGGTGGAGGTCCCGCTGCCGAGCATGGTGACGCGGATCGCCATGGCTGGCGGATCTTAACCCAGCCACTCCACCTGGCGGCTTCGGAACCAGGCATCCATCAGTCGCACCTCGCCGCCCCGGACGGTCCAGACGCGCGGCTCGTGGAAGTGCCCCAGGATCAGCACGTCGTGCCCCTCGGCCAAGCGGCGCTCCGCATAGCGGCGAATGGCCTCTTCGGGAACGTTCGCCTTGTGCTTGAAGTTGGTCCGCGAGAGCCGCTGCTCGGTCGAGTGGACCATCCGGTGCGCCAGAGCGTGCGGGATGTGGAAGACCGCGAAGCGGACCGGCGGGCTCTTGGAGAGCTTGCGCCAGAAGCGGTATTGCCAGTCCCGGTCGTTGAGGCCGTCGCCGTGGACAGCAAGGTAGCGCGTCCCCCCTACCTCGAAAGCGACTTCCAGGACGACCCGGTCGAAGGCGTCCGCGTACGGGCTGCCGGCCAGGAAGAAGTCCCGGTTCCCTTCCACGTAGTCGATGGGCAAGCCTTGGCGACGAAGGTCCCGGAGCGCGGCGACCACGGCCGCGATGTCGGGGGTTTCGAAGTGGGGGGAGCCGATCCAGGCCTGGAAGAGGTCCCCCATCAGGATCAGCCGGTCGCAGCCCTGGGACGGCAGGGCTTTGAGCTGATCGATCAGGGGCCCGGCGCTTCCGCCGGGCCCTCCGATGTGGGCGTCCGCGATGAGGGCGATGGGCATAGTTTTTCTCCCTCTC
>DASUNJ010000710.1:0-17579 GCA_036277235.1 Thermoanaerobaculia bacterium
ATCTCCCTGGAGCTGGGCGGCAAGTCCCCCTTCGTGGTCTTCGACGATGCGGACCTGGACGGCACGGTCGAAGGCGTCGTCGACGCCATCTGGTTCAACCAGGGCGAAGTCTGCTGCGCGGGCTCGCGCCTGCTCGTCCACGAAGGAGTGGCGGAGACGCTCTATGCCAAGCTCCGGCAGCGCATGGAGACCCTGCGCGTGGGCGATCCGCGCGACAAGGCCATCGACATCGGCGCCATCATCGCGCCCGTGCAGCTCGAGCGCATCGAACGCCTCGTCAAGCAGGGCGTCGAAGAGGGCGCCAAGATGTGGCAGCCCTCCTGGAGCTGCCCGCAGGACGGCTGGTTCTACCCGCCGACCCTCTTCACCGAGGTCGAGCCCGCTGCCACGATCGCCCAGGTGGAGATCTTCGGCCCCGTGCTGGTCGCCATGACCTTCCGCACGCCCGAAGAGGCGATCGAGCTCGCCAACAACACCCGCTTCGGTCTCGCCGCGAGCGTCTGGACCGAGAACATCAACCTCGCCCTGGAGATCGCCGCCAAGATCAAGGCCGGCACGGTCTGGATCAACAGCACCAACCTCTTCGACGCCGCCTCCGGCTTCGGCGGCTACCGCGAGAGCGGCTACGGCCGCGAGGGAGGCAGGGAGGGTCTCTGGGAGTACGTCAAGCCGCGCTGGCAGGCCGAAGCGAAGGGCACCAAGACGGATCCTGAGCCCGTCCCTGAAATCGCCGACGAGCCGGAGGAGGACGACGAATCCGCGCCGGGCCTGCCGCCCATCGACCGCACGGCCAAGATGTACATCGGCGGCAAGCAATCCCGGCCGGACGGCGAGTATGCCCGCAAGGTCCTCGATCCCGCCGGCAGCCTCGTCGGCGAGGTGGGGGAGGGGAACCGCAAGGACATCCGCAACGCCGTAGAAGCCGCGCGCAAAGCGGCCCCCGCATGGGCGAAAGCCACGGCCCACAACCGTGCCCAGATCCTCTACTACGTGGCAGAAAACCTCGGAGCGCGCCGGGACGAGCTCGCCCGCCGTCTGCATAGCATGACCGGCTCTGGCCTTGACGCTGCCCGCGCCGAGGTCGACCTCTCCGTCGAGCGCCTCTTCACCTACGCCGCCTGGGCCGACAAGTACGCCGGGCAGGTGCAGGCGACTCCGCTGCGCAACTTCACCTTCGCCTATCACGAGCCGATCGGCACGCTCGGCATCGTCTGCCCGGACGCCTGGCCGCTGCTCGCCTTTCTCTCGACCGTCGCGCCCGCGGTCGCCATGGGCAACACGGTGGTGGCCGTCCCCTCCGAGCGCTGGCCCCTCGCGGCCACCGACCTCTACCAGGTCTTCGACACCTCCGACGTGCCGGCCGGCGTGATCAACATCGTCACCGGCGCCCGCGACTCCCTCGCCGCCACTCTCGCCGCCCACGACGACCTCGACTGCCTCTGGTACTTCGCAGGCGTCGGAGGCGGCAAGGGAAGCGCCGCCGTCGAGCGCGCCTCGACCGGCAACCTCAAGCGTACCTGGGCCGACCACGGAATCGCCCGCAACTGGGCCGATCCCGAGCAGGGAGTGGGGGAAGAGTTCCTGCGCCAGGGGCTGCAAGTCAAGAACATCTGGGTTCCGTTCGGGGAGTGAGCCCCCTCCCCGGCCCTCCCCCGCTGCGCGGGAGAGGGAGCCCGATCCTTGTCCTTTAAGTCCTTTAAGTCCTTTAAGTCCTTTAAGTCCTTTTGGTCCTTTCCCCTCTGGCTCGGTGCTACAATTTTTAGGCACCCTGCACCTTGATTACAGAGAGACCTGTCCCAATGAGCCTCTGCGGAACCCTGCAGGACCTGCCTATCCCTGACCTGCTGCAGATGATTGCGGCCAACCGGAAGACCGGTCGGCTGGTCCTCACGCGGCGCGACGGCCACGGCGTGATCGCCTTCCGCAACGGCAAGATCATCTACGCCGCGTCGAACTCGGTGCGCGAGACGCTGGGCAACATCCTCCTGCACGAGCGGCTGATCACCGAATCCACGCTCCTGGAAGCGCTCGAGCGCCAGAGCCGGGCCGCGGAAGAAAAGCGCCTCGGACACCTCCTGGTGGAAATGGGCGCGCTCGACGAAGCCACGATGGAGCGCGTCGTGCGCGGCCAGACGCAACGGATCGTCTCGGAATTCCTGCGCTGGAAGTCGGGCTTCGCGAAATTCGAGATCCTCCAGATCCCCGATCATGGCGAGGTCGAGGTCGACGCCCGCGACTTCCTGATGGAAGCCGGCCTGAACCCCGACGAGCTGCTCCTGGGCTTCTTCAGCCAGCGGGACCGGAGGATCGACACCACCGAGCTGGACATGAGCCAGGTGCTCCGGAGCGCGCCCTGGATCTCCGGCCCGGAGGAAGAGGCGACGGAACCTCCAGGGCCTCCGGACGCAAAACCGCCGAGCTTCGCCTCGCTCAAATCGATCATGTCCGAGATCCGCTCGCCGGCCTTCACGGGCGAAGTCTCCCTGGGGATCCTGCGCTATGCCGCGAGATCCTTCACGCGCGGAGTCCTCTTCGCCCGCGGCTTCGACTGCTTCCAGGGCATGGGCCAGTTCGGGATCGGCTCCAAGGTGCCCGTGCGCGAGATCCGCATCCCCATCAACGAGCCCTCGCTGTTCCTGGAAGTCTTCGAGCGCCAGGAGCCCTACCAGGGGCCGCTCGACAACCGCTACTGGAACGTTCACCTCGGCCGCCAGCTCGGAGGCCCCATGCCGCGGGAAGTCGTGGCGATCCCGATGATCGTGGACTCCAGCGTCGTCCTCGTCTTCTACGGCGACAACGTCCCCGACAACGCGCCCATCGGCCCGATCGACGACCTGGAGCTGCTGATGATCGAAGGCGGCCTGGTGATCGAGAAGGCGCTCCTGGAAACGCGGCTCAAGTCCTTCGAAGAGCGGCGCTCGCGGGCCTGAACGCCTGCCGGTTCAATAAAGAGGCTCGAAGAGGCTCGAAACGACCTCGGCGACGCGTTGCTCGATGCCTCGCCTCTTCCATCTCTCGTAGGTGATCTCGCGGCACCCGTTCTCGTCCTCGGCGAAGACGGCCTCCATCCGTGCCCCGAATTCGCGGTCGTAGAAGGCGAAGCTCGCCTCGGCGTTCTCATGCATCGAGCGCGCGTCGAAGTTGATCGAGCCGATGATGCTGAAGATGCCGTCGATGACGCTGTCCTTGTTGTGCATCATCGTGCGGTTGTACTCGAAGATCCGCACGCCCGCGGTGAGGAGCTCGCCATAGTGGCGGCGCGAGGCCATGCGGACGACCGGCTGGTCCATGTGCCGGCCGGGGATCATGATGCGCACGTCCACCCCGCGCCGCGACGCCTGCATCAGCGCCTCGCGGATCTGCCGTTCGGGGACGAAATAGGCGTTCTGGATGTAGATCGATTCGCGGGCCGACTGAATCGCGACGTAATGGAGCATGGCGGCGAGCGAGGAGGAATCGCCGCGCGACACCTTGATGGCCTGCGCCTCGATCTCTCCCGCCGGAGCGAGCCTTGGATAGAACTTGTCGCCGGCCAGGATCTCGCCGGTCGTGAACGTCCAGTCCTCGCTGAAGATCGCCTGCATCTGCGCCGAGGCGGGCCCGGTAACCTGCACCATCGTGTCCCGCCACTCCTTCGGGTTGCGGGCGTCCCCGAGCCACTGCTCGGCGATGCAGAAGCCGCCCGTGAAGCTGACGGTGCCGTCCACGACCAGGATCTTGCGGTGGGTCCTGCGGACGATCTTGTAGAGGGTGTGCAGCCGGATCGGGCGGAACACGGCGGTCTTGACCCCGGCCTTGCGCATCCGCGCGAGAAGGGGCCCGGCGAACTTGCTGCCCGTGCCGTCCACCAGCACGCGCACCTCGACCCCCCGGCGCGCGGCCTCCATCAGCGCCTCGGACATGATCTTGCCGGCCCGGTCGTCCTTGAAGATGTAGGACTCGAGGTTGACCGTCGTCCTGGCCTCGCGGATGGCCCCGGTCATGCCGCGGAAGATCGCGTCGCCGTTTTTCAGGATCTCGGCCTGGTTCCCTCCCACCGTCGCGAACCCGAAAGTGCTCAGCGAGCGGCGGAAGGCCTCGTCGCCCACCGCGAAGGGTTGGTCGAACTGGTAGACGCTCCGCTTGTCGAAGCGGACCAGGGTGCAGCCCGAGGCCAGGAGGAGCAGGAGCGCCGCGAGAGACCGGAGCCTCATAGATTGTCCTTTCACCAGATGCTGGTGGCCGGACAGAGGATAGCAGGCAAACGAGAGAGATGAAGGACGCCTTCGCGCTCGCCGCGAGCGCTTGGGATTGGAAAACAGGGCGACGGGGAAGAGATCGGGCGCTCAGGATTCCAATCTGAAGCGCTCGATGACAGATCGAACCCTTGAAACTCCAATCTGACGGGCTCGAAGACAGATCGGGCGCGCTGGTTTGGAATCTGAAGGGCTCGAAATCAAAACGAGCGCGCTGGATTTCAATTCCGCCGCCTCAAACTGGAGTTTGACGGGCCGGAAGTCCAATCGAGCGCGCTGGATTCCAATCTGAAGCGCACGAAGTCTTCCCGACCGCGTAGGATTCCAGTCTTAAGCGCACGAAGCCTCATCGGACGCGTAGGATTCCAATCTCAAGGGCAGGAAGTCTCCTCGGGCGCGTCAAAATCCAATCTGGTGCGCCGGAAGCCTCGTCAGGCGCGTTGAAGTCCAGTCTCGATGCGCTCGAACTGTCCGCGGGCGCGCAGGAATCCAGTTCTACGCGCCAGGAGCGGCCTCCGGCGCGCCGGAACCGATTTTCAGCCGAGCGGTTGGAGAGTTGGGGAGAAAAAGCAGGGGGCGCTGAGCGCGCCCCCCTTGAGAGGGACTACTTCGCGGTATCAGGAGGCAGAGGTCGGGTCGGAAGGCGCGGGCGCCTCGGGCAGGGTCGGCTTCGGCGTCTCGGTCCGGCCGCGGAACGGCTGTAGGCCGAACTCGATCATCTTCTCGCTGTCCTTGCCGAAGTGCTGCCGCACTCCGACGCGGAGGAAGGCCACGAGGGTCTCGATCTCGCGGAACAGCGACCGCATCTCCTTGCCCACTTCCTGCTTGCTCGTGGTCAGGGCGGAGTGCTGGGCGCTCAGCTCCTTGAACCGAGCCGTCTTCTGCTCGAGCTCGGCCCGGTGGCCTTCCAGGTGCTGGACCTGGCCCTTGTTGGCGGCCAGGCCCGTGTTGGTGACCTCCCAACCTGAGACGCGGTGCATGTACAGCGGGACTCGGGACATTGAATACTCCTTGTCTCCCCCTTCGGGGGGTGAACCGGACAGCGCCTTCTTTGGAGCTGCCGGATGCGGACATGTCGCCCTCTACGTTTCTTCTCTCCTAGATTGATCGAAGTATCATTCCAAAAAAATTTGCGCTCAGCGCAGGATCTGAAGCCGGACCTCATGCCCCAGAGCGGCAAAGCGGCTGGCGTATCGGCGGAGGTGGCTCATGACATTTCGATTATCCTGGTATAGCGGGTCCATGTCAAGAGGGTCTAAGCAGCGCACGTTTCTGCCCCGGGTCAAGGACGCCCCCGGCAGCATCCGCTGTATAATTAAAAGAGGCAGTACGTTGGATCCATAGCCATATACACGAGCACAAAACCTTGTTCGGCACGTTTCCTTAGGAGGACCGATGACCTTCCTTGGATCCGCCTTGACGGTCGTTCCTGGTGGCGCTGGCTACGCGGTGGCTGTAGGGACGGACGGCCTCGTCTGGTACTCGAGCACGGCAGACAAGGTCAACTGGACGGCTTGGCTCAGTTACGGGAACCCGAGCCCCCCCGAGGTGCTCCTGAATGGTCCCGTCGCGGTCTGCACCGACGCGAACAAGGTCGTGCGGTTCTTCGCCACCGGGAGAGACGCGAACCTCTACACGATCGGGCTGGGCGAGCAGAGTTGGGTCCCGCTCGGGGCTCCCACCGAGTCGGGCTCGACCGGCAACTTGAGCGGCGGCCCGGGAGCGGTCCTTCTCGGGACAGGTTGCATCTGGGCCTTCGCCATCGGCACGGACGGGAACCTCTACGTTAGGGGTCAGTCGACGCCCGGAGGCTCGTGGTCGGCGTGGGGGCTGATCGGCACCCCGAGCGCCGGGTTGAACCCGGAGAGCGCCGTCGGCGTCACCCTGAACGCGAGCGGTCAGCCCGAGGTCTGCGCGACGGGGAAGGACGGCCTCCTCTACAACATCTGGTACGTGTCGAGCACCCTCTCGTGGAGCAGCTGGAACGGCCTCGGGCAGCCCATCATCGTCCCTCCGAAGAACCTGGAGCCGCCGCCGCCGTCGATCCCGATGCCGCTCGTGGGACCCACGGCGCTGGCCAACGTGGACGGGACGCTGTACGCCTTCGCGACCGGCGCGGACGGCGCTCTGTGGTACCGCTGGCAGACCGAGGCGGGCGTCGAGACCTGGAGCGACTGGACCGGCACGACCAGCGCCCCCGGCGGTTTGATCGGGAGCAGCTCCCTCGGTGCCCTCGGCATCACGAGCACGGGCGAGGTCGACATCGGGGCGGTCGGCAACGACGGCAACTTCTACGTCGGATCGTACGCGACGGAGGGCGCCACGTGGGGCCCGTGGAGCTCGCGCGGTCAGCCGGTGACGGCGTCGCTGGTGCCCCTCTACATGTACAGCGTGGCCCAACTGAGGAACGGTGGCAGCATCGACCTCGGCAACGCGGTCGCCATCGGCCTGGATGGCAACTCCGCATTCAGCGTCGGCGGGTGGATTCGGCCGCTCGCGCTCCCCACGAGCACCGTCATCCTCCAGAAGGGCTCCGAGTTCACGCTCGGCACGGACGGCGGCGGTCAGCTCTACACGCAGCTCGGCTCATCGCTGCCGCTCACCGCGCCCGTCAACCTCGAGCTCGACCAGTGGATCTACGTGCTCGTCACGTTTGCGCCCTCCGGGCTCGGCAACAACACCGGCGACCTCGCGCTCTACGTGGGCGGCGACAACCTCGGGCCCGCTGTCTCCCAGACCGGCATCGCGAGCACGAGCGCCAACTTCGTGCTCGGCGGCGGCGTCCACGCGCAGTTCCTGAACTTCGCCATGTGGTCGACGACGCTCTCGGGCTCGGACCTGAAGCCGATGTGGGGGCCGCCCGTCCTCTCGAGCAGCCTCGTCGCGAGCTACTCCTTCTCCGACGGCGTGGCCGCGGACCTCTCGGGCCACAACAACCCGATCATTTTCTCGGCCCACGCCGCGAAGGTGGCGTGGCTCGTCCCGAGCCTGGTCCTCGACGGGATCTCTTATGCGAGCACGAACGACCGCTTCGTCAACCCGGGCGGCGGCGGAGACCCGTTCACCGTCTCCGCCTGGGTCTACCCGATCCCGCCGATGGCGCATCTTTCCCCGAGCGTGCCTCACAGCCTCACGGTGCTGGCGAACGGCGCGATCTGGGACCCGTCCGGCTTCGTGGCCAGCCTCGCCTACAGCACCGAGACGAAGACGTTCACGTGGACGATCGCGCGCGGCGGGCCTTTCGGCACGGTCACCTCGGCTTCGAACGCCGCGATCCCGCCCGAGCAGTGGACGCACGTCGCGGCCACCTACGACGGCGCCAACCTCACCCTCTACGTCAACGGGGTCGCCTATCAGCAAGCCGCCGCGCCGGCCATCCCGGCGAACACGTCCCCGCTCCTGACGGTCGGCGCGGTGCCCGCGGGCGCCGGCGCCGACATGTTCCTGAGCTTCTTCACCGGAGGGATCCAGGCGCTGAACGTGTGGAACAAGTGCCTGTCGAGCTCGGACGTCGTCGTCACCATGACCACGGACCCGAGCGCCCTGCGGACGCCGGGCTGCACCGGCTTCTACCGTCTCGGCTTGGCCAAGAGTTCGGTCAACGGGATCAGCGGGGCGCCCATGGGCCTCTTCCGCCAAGCCCGCCTCGACAATCTCCCCTACGGCCGCATCAAGGCCTCGCCCGCCCGAGGGGCGGCGCGGCGTCGGGCGCCACGCTGGAAGGCGCCGCCGTCCCCGAGCATCCTCGATCTCTTGACGGGACCCCCGAACGTGCGGGAGACGCGCCCGACCTCGAAGCTCCTGCCCTCGGACGCCATCGACCTGATCCTCCGCGAGTACGAGAGGGTCCTTGAGGCCGTGCCCGAGGATCACCGTGCCCGGTACCGCGACATGTTCGAGCAGAACTTCTACCGGGGTCTGCGGCTCCAGGAGAGCGCGAACGGTCCGACGCCCGGAATGGTGCGTCACGTCCGCAAGGGGGACGAGGTCATCTTCCACCTCCACACCCTGGGTGGCCCGGTCGAGATCGCGCGTTTCCCTTCGGTCACGATCTCGCCCCTCATGGCGTGGAAAATAGAGCTCGCGGGGCTCTGCGTCGGCGTGGCCGTCAGCTTCGTCGGGCTGGGCTTCGCCGCCGGCAGCGTCTATACGTACCTCCGCAGTCTCGCTAAGGACGCGGCCGAGCTGGGGGAAGAGGCCAACACGGTCTGGAAGCAGTTGAACGCGCAATGGTCCGTTCTCTGGGCCAAGGAGGCATCCGAGGAATCCCAGACCTCCGTGGTCCGCAACCTCATGAGCGTGCTCAGCGGTCTTTACCAGACGGGTGTCGGCTGCGACATCGCTGTCACGGCCCTGGCGGGAACGAGCTGGTGGTCGTTCTGGTGGAACGCTGCCCAACTCGTCCTGACGTTCATCTCGATCGCCTTCGGCTTCTCGGTCGCGTACTGGCTCGCCCAGCTGGGTTACTCCATCGCCCAGGTGGCCTGGGTCGCCGCGCACCCGCCCGAGACTCCGATCCCGGAGCTGGTGCTGCTCAGCCCCAATGTGGCGCCCGCGGGCGGCCCGGCGTTCGAGCTCGGCGTCGCCGGCGGCATCTTCGCCGAGGGGGCCGCCCTGTACTGGAACGGCTCCGAGAGGGCGACGACCTTCGTAAAGGACGCGCTGCTCAACGCCCAGATCTCGGCGAGCGACATCGCGCAGCCGGGGACGATGCAGGTGACGGTCACCAACCCCGGCTCCGACCCGTCGAACGCGCTGCCGTTCAAGGTCCAAGGGTAGCGGCGCGGTAGACGCGTCACGGCGGGCCGGTCGCATACGAACGATACGTGCTTGCGATACGTGCCGCCCAATTAACACCGAGCTGGCGATCCTCGCAGTTCGGATGGGGTCCTTCTTTCGAGAAACACATCCCGAAAGGTAGACCTTTGAAGAACAACAGTCGCTCTGATGATCAGATCAGCTAAAAAGTGAGAGAAATGGTGACCCAACCCGTTTAAGTTCCAGGGGAGTGTAGAAGAAAGCCAAAAGAATCGACCTTCCACCCTCGCCCTGACCGGTGCTGCATGTCTTCCAAGGAGCCTCTTGGCCAATCTTCCGCGCTGAATCGGGCCGAAAGAAAGTCTCCCGGCGGGCCGCTTGGAGCTTTTCTTCGACTTGCGAACGGACCTCCCCCTTCCTGGAGTCGTCCAGCCCCTGAAAGTCTACGAGAAGTGTCGTTCTGCGGCGCCGATCACCGCCTGCGGCGGTACGGCCGCTCACGCATGGACGAACGGCAGGCCCGGCGGAAAGCAGCCGTTAGGGAATTTCGCCATACGGTCTCCCCCCTTGAGCCTCTCCGCCGCTTCCCGGAAAGCTGCAAGGAAGAGGCCGTAGGCTTTCCGAAAGGCTTCGCGGGCTGCCTTGCTGGCCGCGTGGAAACGCGGTGCCGGCGACTTCTTTGTCTTGTCCGGCTCGGTGTGCGGGTGCGCGCGCAGGATGGCCTTCACGCCGAGAGGCTCACGTCCCGTGAGCTTCCGCTCCGCCGCCGCGTCGGTATTGATCTCCTTGACCAGCCCCGCGATCAGCTCCCGATACACCTCCGGGCTGAGATGACGCCAGCAGGGAAGCTGCGAGAGCACCACGGTCTCTTCCGTCGCATAGCGCCGGGGCTCGAAATCCTCTCCCCGCAGCCGAGCCCGATATTCCGCGGTGTGGTTGAACCAGGTGCCTCGAACGGGCTCACCGCTCAGTACGGACTTCATCAGGCTGATGCCCGGCCAGTCCTCGACCCGGCCCACCAGCCCCTCCTTGACTCCGTTGGCCAGCACGTAGCGCAGCCGGTCGACCTGCGCGGCGGGCTCGTCGCTGATCACGATCGCCTCGTAGCGACGCGACCAGACTTTGTCCCGCCACTTCCTCAGCCGAGCGACCTCGCGGGCCGCGTTCGTCTGGAAGTATCCCATGAAGTCGGACATACGCTTGGCGTCCGGGACCCAGATCAGGAGATGGTAGTGGTTTGACGCGACGAAGAAAGCCGAGATCTCGACCGGGTGGAGCCGCTGGGCCTGGCCCAGGACACCGAGCAGAATGTCGGCGAGCACCGGGTCGGGCCGCAGCAGGTAGCGGCTCTGGATGGTGCGGCAGGTAACGTCAACGAGGGCGCCTTCTTCTGGGATGTAGCGTAGAGGTCTTGACATAGTACCCGTGTAGAGACGGAAAACGGGTCCAAAATGTCATTCCTGGGAATTCTTCAAAACATGCCGCGACGCTCGGCTGGAAACCTGTTTGGCGGGGGTGAAGGGCATCGTTGCTCGTCTACCCCCATCGGCGGTACTCTTACGTAATGCGACCCCTTCGGTATTCCATCAACGTCACATTGGACGGCTGCTGCGATCATCGTGAAATGTTCGCGGACGAAGAATTGCATCGTCACGCGGTCGAGAACCTCGTCCAGGCCGATGCCCTCCTCTTTGGCCGGGTGATCTACGAGATGATGGAGGCAGCGTGGCGGCTGCCGGCGCGGACAGGAGCGATGCCTAATTGGACGGAACCCTTCGCCCGGACGATCGACGCGGCAAAGAAGTACGTCGTGTCGAGCACCCTGGACCGGGTCGATTGGAACGCGGAGCTCGTGCGCGGGGATCTGGGGGAGGCCGTTCAGCAGCTCAAGCGGGAGTCGGGTAAGGGACTGTTCACGGGAGGCGTGAAGCTCCCGCTGGCGCTGGCGGAGCTGGGATTGATCGATGAGTACGAGTTCGTGGTGCATCCCAGGCTAGCAGGCCATGGGCCGACGTTGTTCGCGGGGCTATCGAAGCATATCGACTTGAAGCTCGTGAGCCGGCTGGAGCTCGGCTCGGGGGCGGTGGCGATGCGGTATGAGCCGAAAAGGTAGCCATCGGGCCTTGTGGGCCGAGGCATTCCGTGGGCGCCCCGAATACACCTCGTCCATCTGCGCGCGAGACGCACGGTTGAAGAAAGCGTCCTCACACCCTCCCGATGTAGATCACATCGGAGCTGCTGTCGATCCAGGCGATGAGGGGCGGTTGCAGGGCAGGGGGGTGGATCGATCTCTTTTCATTGGAGAGCAGCCTGGGCGAGTCGTCCCACGGCCCGCTCAGGGTGGTGATGTTGTGGGCGCTGCCGTTCGCCGCCCAGCCGATGTGGAATTGGTCTTGGTATCCTGCGGCCGAGATGCCGCTCCACGCGCCAGAGAAGGAGCCCAGGTTTGGGGTAACCTTGTCGATCATCTCGCCCGAACGGCCGATGTACGCGGCGTTGATCTTGTGTTCCGAGTCGGTTCCTGCCCAGGCCAGGACGAGATCGTTGTCCAATGTGGCCAGGCTGGGGGTCCCGGGTGTGCCGTCATCCTCGTAGGTGGTCTTGCTCTCGTCGCGGAAGACAAACTCTCCGGTCGAGTAGATCGTGTTCAAGTGGAGGTCGGTGTAGCCGGCCCAAGCGATCCAGAGGTCGTTGGACCGGCGGGCCAGCGCGGGATTGATCTGAGTCGTCTCCTTCAGCACTTCGCTATGATGCTCGCGGTCCCCTTCCTGGAGCCGGACGACGATTTGTCCCTTGGCGTTTGCATAGGCCAGGACGACCCGGCTTTCCCCGGTGTTGTGCGTGACGATGGAGGCGCCTGTGCTCACGTCCCTCGTCACGGGGATGGACTTATCCCATACCGGCGGGATCTCGAAGGTGAATTCCAACGGATTGAGGCAGCGGCACATCATGAGCTGCAGATCGGTGTTTACCCACGAGAGCCAGAGGTCAGACTTGTCCCAAGCGATGGAAATGTCCGTGCGGGTCCGGAACTCGGTCGGCCACGGTTCGTGGATGTACGTGATGGCCATATCGCACCTCCTCTTTCTTGAGGTCAGCCGACATTGGATCGGCGGTTCAAGACGGAAGTGGGATGACGGCGCGAGCTATCGCACCCCTGTTTGGTTCGGCATTAAAAAGGCTGGGCGCTTCGCTCGGCTCAGCAGCCCGACACGCAAATTTTCGTCACCTTCACCTCCTTGCATTTGAGCGACAAGCCGGTGAACACCTCGTCATTGCCGTCGGGCCGGATGTGCACGATGAGCTTCGTCGCCACGGACCCGGTCGGACACATCGCCGGCGTTTTCCAATTGCCGTCGCAATTAGGCCGATCCATGGTCACCGGATTGGAAATCATCGAAAGCGATCCGTCGGATTCGACTTCTACCTGATACAGCTTGACGCCCTTCAGACGCGTGCTGTTCCCGGTCTTGGAATTGCACACCGCGACGCCGCGCACGTATTTGTCATGGCTCGGCGTGAGGAGCGGAATGGAATAGGAAGATCGGCCGGTCGGTCCGCGATCGCCGCAGATGTCGAGCTCGGCGTGCGGCTTGAGGCCACTGCGCGCGAGGATGTCGGCCTTCTCCACCTTCACGTAGCAGGGCCGGTCGCTACGTTCGGCAAACTCGAGCCGGTCGATTGCGCCGAGGGGCGCCTCCTCACCCAGCGTGCGCGTGCGACTGCCTTTGAAGCCCGACACCTCGCGGTCCGCGTCGAGCAGCGTGGCGTCAAGCTCGATGGTGGTCTCATAGACCGCATCGACCTTGGCCGGCGGGGATAATTGCGCAATAGCGGCCTTGAGGTCGGGCAAGGGGCCGATGTTCTTGCCGCCCGTTTGAGCCGTGCCCGTCTTCTTCAGCAGATCCGCCATTTCAAACCAATCGAGCGGCGGATTGTTGTTGGCGATCTGAATGCCCTGAATCGCGGCGACCGCTCCCGCGACGATCGGCGTTGCGCTCGATGTCCCGTTGAAGTCGTCGGTATACCACTGAGTGTCGTCGTTGCCGTTGGCCTGCATCGATTTCGGCTCGCCGTAGCCGGCGCTGGCGACATCGTCGCCCCAGCCATGCAGGTCCACGCGGCTGCCGAAGTTGGTGAAGCATGTCGGCAAGCGCGATGTCGATTCGCTCGCCCCGACGATGATGGAACCGGAGTTGCGCACATTTCGATCGAAGCGGTCCTTGTAGCGGGAGTGGTCGAGATTCATCTCGCCGTTGCCCGCAGCTTGTACGACGATCGTGCCGGCTGCCGTGGCGGCGTTCACCGCATCGAAGATGTCGTTCCAATATTCCATCGCGATATAGCCGCAATCACTGCTCGGCTTGGGATTGATGCACGCTGTGCAATCGCCGTCGTTGCCGGGCCCGCGCGAATGTTGCTCGATCACGATCACGTCGCCGACCGCCAGCTTCATCGCAGCGAGCAGCACGGCTTCGGCGACATTCTGTTTATAGGCGATCCCGAGATCGCGATTGATGGTGACCATGCCGGCGCCGGCTTGCGGAACGATGCCGGTGATGCCGGTTCCGTCCTCGCGTCCGACCATGACGCTCAGCACCGCCGTACCGTGCTGCCTTGACTTGTCGTCGTCATTGCGGCCGTCGGTGATGAACAGGCTGGGCAAGTCCTCGTGATTCGGGTTCCAGCCGCTTTCGATGTCGATGATCCTGATCAGGTTGCCCTTGCCGCCCGGTATCGTCCAGGCGAATTTCGCATCGATGCCGTTGGGAGCCGCGTTGAGATAGCCTTGCTTGCCTTGAAAATTCGGCGTGGGCGGCGCGACGTCGGCGTCCTCGGGGACCGGCGGCAGATAAGCGATCTCGACGACCTTGAAGCGATTCAACTGGTCGGCCAGCTCCTCGCCGCGGTCGCCCTCTTCCAGCTCGAAGGCGTAGTAATTGGACAGGTCGGAGCTTTGCCGGCCTTTGCGAATCTCGGCGTTGACGCGGAACCGCTCCAGCGTCTCATCGTCGATTTCGAACAACTTGTGCCAATGCCCCACGCGGCGCGATTTGAGCAGGGAGCGCACATCGTCCATCTCGCGCCTCACCTGTTGCGGCGACAAGTCGGCGCGGCTCAGCAGATCTCGATCGTAGTCGTCGAATTGCTGCGTCTGAGGCTTGAGCGCATCGAGCCTCGTGTTGACCGTCGGCGCGTCCCTTCTCGCGCGACGCTGAGGCGAGGCGCTTTCTTGTTCTTCGCGCACGCGCGCGCCGTCGACGAACTTCACGATCACCACGTTGCGCAGGAGGCCCGGCCAGAAGCTCGTGCGCTCCGGCTTTTCGACGAGATGCTTGGGTTTGAGCGCGATGCGCTTGGCCGGGGACATCGCCGTCTTCTCGAGCGTGCTCAGGATCGAAGGCCGCTTGGCCTTGAACAACGAGTCCTGGATCGCCGCCTTGGACTGCTCTACTTCGCCCGGGATCGGTTTGACCTCGCGCTCCATGGTGACCTGGGCGGCCGCGGCGCATGCGAAGACCACGAGCGACATCATCAAACCGCGCTGCAAGTATTGCGGACCCATGACGACTCCCCTCCTTGTCTTGCTCCTCGCTGTTTGTCGGACTCCCGGATCGCGGTCGGGTGCCAGGCAAGTATATGTCACGGCGCGGCCGGAGTCCGTGGCGAGAGAGCGCAGTGGAGCGGCTGGCACCCTCGAGGGCAGTTCGGAAGGGGAGGAGGCCTGTGCGGCAGTCTGCCTGTGTTGACCTGCCGGCGGCAGGAGGCGTACCATCAGCCAGGCGCAGAAACCACGAGCCTATCGACATGCTGCCATCGGTCACCGGGATCGCCAACTGTCGGTAAGGCGGAAAGTTGCTGAATATTGAGATGAAACTCACCATCAAAGTGGCACTCCCCGTCACGACGCTTTCCATCCTCATGTCTTGCGGGCTTGTTTGCGCGCAAGCCGCTGGCCCGACCAACCAACCGACCGCTGCAGAGCTGCAACCTCTCCAAGGAACATGGGAGGGATTCATGGTGGGCAATGAGAAGCGCGGCAAAATCACCATCATGATCACCGGCAATTCACTCCACTTTCACCGGGACACGGACTTTTGGTTTGAGACAACCTTTACGCTGCCTGCAGGCACATACCCACAGCAGCTACACGCCACAATCAAAGATTGTACGGAACCGTGCGATGACATCGGTCAGGTGGTCTTCGCCATCTTCAAGATTGAGGATGGGACACTGACCTTGGTCGGGATCCAGGCCAGCGCCGTAGAGCCGCCGAAAACCTTTGGCGAAATTCCAGGTTTTGAAGACAATAGTATTTTTCGCTACAAGCTCAAGAAGGCTCAACCTTCGATTCTGGTTACCCAACCACCCAAATCCAAATGAACCGAAAACGCCTGACCCTGCCGTCAGGCCTGCCGCGGCGTGACGTATAGTGGCCGTATGATGAATGAGCTCGGGTATGTCTGTGAACTTGTGCGGTATCCCGTCAAGTCGATGGCTGGCGTCGTGACGGAGTCGGCATTTCTCGGGTGGCACGGTCTCGATGGGGATCGGCGCTTCGCCTTCCGGCGTCTGGGAGATGACAGCGGCTTCCCGTGGCTATCCGCGAGCCGCGTCCCTGAGCTCGTTCTGTACCACCCTGTCGGTCTCGACGAGAGCACAGGCGAGCCAACTCACGTACGCACACCGGCCGGAACGCACGTGGAGCTTCGCAGTGTAGAGCTCCAGAGCGAGGTCGCAGAACGCTTCGGGAGCGGCGTGGAATTGATGAAGCTCAAGCACGGGATCTTCGATGATGCCTCCATATCGGTGATCAGCCTGGCGACCATTGCTGGCATCGGTGGCGAGGTGGGTGTGGACCTCGATCGCAGGCGCTTCCGAGCCAACATTCTCATTGAGACTCACCACCGCGAGCCGTTTCTCGAGGATGGGTGGGTCGGCGGGACACTGGTGTTCGGCAACAGCGAGCCAAGGCCGGCCGTGAGCGTGACGGCGCGCGACGTGCGATGCATGATGATCAACCTCGATCCGGACACGGCCATACAAGACAAGCGGGTGCTGAAGACAGTCGTCCGGCTGAACACGAACAACGCGGGCGTCTATGGAACGGTGGTGCAAACCGGTACAATCCGCGTTGGCGAGCCAGTGAGCCTCGTATTGGACGCGCGGCGCTGAAGGAGAGCAGCTCTGATGAAACTCGACATCTATCTCAACTACGCGGGGAACTGCGAGCAGGCGTTCCGCTTCTACGAGCAGCACCTCGGCGGCAAGATCACAGGGATGACGTGGCATGACGAACAGTCCGGTCAGGCCAACATACCGGCCGACTGGGAGAAAGCCGTCCTCCACGCCCGCATCGAGATCGGCAAGACGGTGCTGATGGGAGCCGACATTCCGGGGGCCGAGCCCATGCGCAGCGCGTATCTGACCCTCACGCTCGACAGTGCCGAGGAGGCGGAACGCGTCTACGCCTTGCTTTCCGACGGCGGCGAGATCTTCATGAAGATGGAGGAGACCTTTTTCGCCTCCCGCTTTGCGATGCTTCGGGACAGGTTCGGTACATCCTGGATGCTCCTCCATGAACGGCAAGCAACATAGGTCGCCCGTGCAACAAGCCATAGTCCACATCGCTCTCATCGTCCGCGGCCCGGCCCAGAGCTCAGCGTGCCTCTTAGAAGTTTACCGGCCTTCCAGTCTCGCGCCACGACCTCTCCTCGCGGGAGTGCCGCCACTTCCAGCGGTTGGCGGCCGAGCTTGGCAGAGCGCTTGATTTCCAGCGTGCCGTGGTCGATCCCTACGACATCACTGCTGAAGGGGCGCGCAACAACGCATAGTTCCTCATCAGGTGCGAACGAAAAGTCGCCAATGAACTGCTGGGTTCCGGCGTCGGCATCTTGGAGGCGTGAGCTACGGAGGACCTTCCAGTCTTCCCTTCGAACCACCACCAAGGTGTCGTAGTCGCTCGCCCAGATCTCCTTCCCCGAATCACGGAGCTCCAGACTTGGATTTCCGCCACGGCCGCCCAGATCGATCGAGTGCCTTTTCATACCCGTCTCCAAGTCGTGCAGGATCAGCCGGGAGCTACGCTGTACGGATACCAAAGCACACCCCTCGCCGGGTAGCTCGAGTACGCCCATCACGCCTTGGTATGCCTTGTCGTACGAGTCGTCGTACCACTCGAGGCGCTGGACTTCGATCTCGCTCCTGGAGGGAGAGACGTTCAGCAGAACGAAATCGCCCCAGGGCGCAAAGGCAAGGTACTCCACATAGAGACGAGGTACATCTGCCCACACAGAGGAATCGCCAGTCAACCTGCTCTCACCATCCTGAACTACCGCGCGAGCGAGCACCTCGCTAGGAGCTGAGAAGCTGCGGACGGTCACCTCGAAGCGGCTGCCACGGAAATGGTGAGCCACCGAGAACCGGCCGGAGCCGAGGCAATGAAGTGATGAATGGAGGGCTCCGGTGCCCATTGGAATCGTCTCAGTTCTGCCCGTGGCTACGTCAAAGCGCCAAACCGCATCGTGGTCCACCCAGCCCATGGATGACAGCAGCGCGCTCCTTTCTGGATTCGAGATCATGTCC